>JAHIEP010000123.1 GCA_018901375.1 Nanobdellota archaeon | reverse complement strand
GGATTTCTATTTTTTTTTCTATTTTAACTTCGGGTTTTTTTAGGATTTCTTCTTGAAGGGATTTTAATTCTTCTTTGGTTGCTTGTCTTTTTTCTTTTCTTTCTCCGAAAATGGGGATTATTTCTAAGAGGGAATGGTTCATTATTTTTAGTTCGTTGATTTCTATTTCGTCGGGGTTTAGTTTGTCTTGTAATTTTTTTCCGATTTCTTGTGCGAGTATTTTTGTTGATTGTGGGATTTCTTCGAGATGTTCTTTTGGGATAATTAGGGAGTGTCCTTTGCTTTCTGGGTTGAGTTCTAAAATTGCGACGCTGTGCGCGTCTTCTCCGATTTTGTAGGAGGGTGTTTGGTTTGCTATGATTGAGCAGAAGATGCATTGTCCGCCGAGGTGGGTTAGGTTGTTTTGCTTGATGAAAGTTTCGACTTGCTCTGTGGTCATGGAATTGATTTGGTTTTCTATTTCGTCTCTTTTGTCTTCGGGGAAGTTGTCTAGTTGTCCGAGGAGATGTTCTTTTATTTTGTTTGCTTCTTCTTCTGTGATTGTCATTGTTTAATTAGTCCGCTTCGCTGATAGTCCGCCTTCGGCTGATAGTGGCTCGCTGGTGCTCGAAATTTATTTGGTTTCATAATTAGTAAGGGGTGGAGATAGTTATAAATTTAACTGGAGGAGTGAGAGTAGGGATTTTTTTTCTTTATGTTTTCTTGGTCTTTTGATTTTATATTTATGGGTTTGTATTTTGGGACGGTAGCCTGATTTTTCTGTTTCTCTTGCTAGTTTTCTGTAGAATTCTACTTCCTTGTTGATATTTATGTAAGAACCTTCCATTTAGAAATTTTATCCGAGGGCTCTTCGGTAGTCGATTAGCTCGACGGATGAGATGCCTTTGATTTCGGATAGGGATTTTTCTACGGCTTCGGATTCTTCGTCTTCGGAGAGGGCTATTGTTACGATTAGTGCTTTGAGTCCGAATGCGATTGGTTCTTCTTTTGCTTCATTGAAGACGCCAGATTCGAAAGTTTCAACTGTGGTTTTGATTTTTGTTTTGAGTTCTTCTAGATTTGTGTCTATGGTGTCGGGCATTATTTTGAATTGGATTCCTGCGGTGGCCATTTTAGGGACCTTCGTGTTGACATTTAGTGCATTTGTATTCTATTGAGAGTCTTCTACATTTGTCGCATCTTGAGATTTCTTTGCTGCATTTTGGGCAGGGGAAATTTACGGCTTTTGATGTTTCTTTGTTGCAGGTTATGCATTTCATACAAAAAGAGGCAGATTTTCATTTATAAAAGTTGCTATGCAACTTTCTCAAATGAAAATCTGCCTCTTTTTGTAGGGGTTAGGTAATAGGTAATAGGGAATAGGGGCTTGGGCAACTGAGCGAGGTGTTTAGTGGAATGTGGTATATTGTATTATGAGAGAAAATTTAAGGTTTGGGTTTTTGTTTTTTGTATGGATAGAGAGTTTAAGAATTTGAACGTGTGGATCAGTGGCGTTAAATTTTGTAAGGTTATTAATGATTTAGTTAGGGGTTTTCCGAGGATTGAGGATTTTGCTTTGTCTTCTCAGATTAGGAGGGCGGTTATTAGTGTGCCTTCTAATATTGCCGAGGGATGTGGGAGGGGCACTGGTAAAGATTTGATTAGGTTTTTGTACATGGCTCTTGGTAGTGTTAATGAGGTGGTTACTCAATTATATGTTGCGCGAGAATTTGGGTATATTGATGATGATAGATTAAAGGAGTTGGATAAGGAGCTTGGTGAGATAGGTAGAATGATAGTTGGTTTTATCGGTTATGCTGGAACTAGGAACTAGGAAATAGGTAATGGGGAGTTGAAGTGTATCTCAATAATACTTAAATAGGGATGTGGGCTTTTTTGGTTATGCAGAATTATGAGTTGATAGTAGAGAGGATTGCTAAGGCGGCTGGGCTGGAGAAGGAGGAAGTTGAGCGGCGTGTTGAGGCGAAGAAGGCGAAGTTGTCGGGGCTGATTTCTAAAGAGGGGGCGGCACAGATTATTGCGGCGGAGCTTGGGATTAATTTTGAGGACGCTGATTTGAAAATTAGTGAGTTGACTGCGGGAATGAGGAGGGTGAATATTGTGGGGAAGATTATTAGTATGTATCCGGTTAGGGAGTTTAATAAGAATGGTAGAGAGGGAAAGGTTTTGAATTTTACTATTGCGGATGAGACGGGGAGTACGAGGGTTGTGTTGTGGGATGTTAATCATATTGAGTTGTTTGAGAGTGAGAAGATTAAGGTTGGGGATGTGGTTGAGATTAAGAATGGGTCGACTAGGGAGAATGAGATTCATTTGTCTGGGTTTAGTGAGTTGAAAAAGAGTGAGGTGGTTATGGATGAGATTAAGACTGGTGCGGTAGTTAGTGAGGGGAGTTTGGAGGAAGCTAGGCAGGGACAGAATGTTCGGGTTAGGGGAGTTGTTGTTCAGGTTTTTGCGCCGAGGTTTTACAAGGTTTGTTCTTCTTGTAACAAAAAAGCTGTTGTGACAGTCGGTAGTGGGGAGTCGGTAGTCGGTGGTGGGGAGTATAGGTGTCCGGAGCATGGGGTTGTTACGCCGGGGGATAGGGCGATTTTGAATTTTGTTTTGGATGATGGGACGGAAAGTATGAGGGTGGTTATGTTTAGTGACCAGATAAAGTTGGTTGTTGCCGAGGAGGATTTGAAGGATGAGGTTAAGGCGGCGGCGTTTAGGGATGATTTTATGGGGAGTGAGATTTATTTGTCGGGGAATGTTAAAAGGAATCAGTTGTTTAATAATTTGGAAATTGTGGCTACTGGTGTGGAGAAGGTTGATGTTGAGAAGTTGATTCAAGTTCTTAGCGATTAATACTTTGTTGCGAGAGCGCTCATGTGCCCTTGTACACTTCGCAACCTCGCGCCTTGTCTTAACCTGCTAAGAACTTGAATCTTTGGATGGTTTTATTAATCTGGAAAATTAATTATTGAGATGTTATTTAGAAGTCATATTGTGTTTTCGTTGGCGGTTTGGTTTTTGTTGAGTTATTATGTTGCTGTGCCGTTTTGGGTTTTGGGTTTTGTTCTTTTGTCGACGGTGTTTGTTGATATTGATATTAAGAATTCTCGTTTTGGGAATCGGTGGTATTTTCGGCCGTTGCAGTGGGTGACTTCGCATAGGGGGGTTTTGCATAGCTTGGTTGCTTGTGTTTTGATTTCTTTGATTGTTGGTTCGTTTAATCTTTGGGCGGGGTTTGGGTTTTTTGTTGGGTATGTTTCGCATTTGTTTTTGGATTGTTTTACTTTGTCTGGTGTTCGATTGTTTTGGCCTTTTGGATTTAAGGTTAAGGGGTTTGTGAAGAGTGGGTCTTGGGTTGAGGATGTTGTGTTTGTCTTAATTTTAATTCTTAATGTTTTATATGTCGTTGGACGAGTTATTATGCATTAACTAATACGCTTGTTCGTTCAATCTAAATCTGTTAAGAATTAAAATTGTTGTTAGTGGGGATATTATTGTCGGTTTTTATTTCTCGCTGGGTGAATACCTCGTAGCTTGTTGTAAAGTGAGCCTCGGTGAACGATGGGTTTTTTATTTTCTGACTTGGCTTAGTGAATTTTTTATGAACGGACTTAAACGGACTTTTTTATTGTTTTATTGATGAGCTTGGCTTAGTGTGTTTTTATGGGGGAGATTTTCGCGGGTTGGTTGGATTTAGGCGGATACGACGGGGGGATTGTTTTGAGGTTGGGATTGAGAAGATTTAAAAGTATTTGATTGTTGTGTGATTGTGTAACTTGTTGTATATAATCTTTGTAAATGGATTTTGTTTTGGGTTGTGTAGTTTGCATGGGGGTGTTATGGTACGTGGATGAACGCAGATGAATTTTTGGGTTGGGTGTGTTGTTTGTTGGCTTGGTGGGGTTGTAACTTGGCGGGTATAAAAATTGGGTGGGGAGATTTGGGCGGATTTGGCGGATGGGGG
>JAHIEP010000122.1 GCA_018901375.1 Nanobdellota archaeon | reverse complement strand
CACCAACACCAACTATATACCCATTGTTACCACAACAGATACCCACTCCTATACCTATTCCCATTCCTCCATATACTCCTATCCCCACACCTAACACCTAACACCTAACACCTAACCCCTAACCCCTAACACCTTATTTACAAACCTCTTCGGATACTTCTTCAAATAACTCTCCAACTTCTTCCCATCAACCCCTTTCTTAATCTCAACCAAAACCTCCTCACTCATTTTCTCACCAAAGTAAATCATATCAATAAAAGTTTTCTCGACGTCAGAATAAGGAACATAAAAATCCCCCTGCTTCTTATACTCAATCCCAAACAAATATTTTTTATCAATCCTCCTAATCAAAATATTCCCCAAGTCAGTCTCCCTCAATCCCTGCCTTATCCTCTTCGACGTTATAATCACCGGAATAGTTTCCTGTTCCCAAATCCCATAAAAACTCAAAGCATCTTGCAATCCCAAATAAGAAGGCTGAAAACAAAACACATTCAACACCGGATCTTCACAAACAGAATAATACCCCTTAGCAATCCTCTTTATCTTCCCCTTCAAAATCAAATTCCGAACCAACTGCTTAGCATACTGCTTCACATTCTTCTTCTCCCTAACGATTCTTTCAATAGAACTAAAACTAACAACAGGACTTTTCCTGAACAATTCTTCAATTTGCTTCTGATATTTTTCCTTCCCCATTAAACCTCCCTCTTAATCCGATTTAACATATCCTCAACACCCGGAACAATCCCCTCGATAATTATAATCTTCAAATCCTCTTTATCGACGGGCTGTTTAAAATTTTTAACCAAACTGCCTAATGATTTTTTTATCTCATCATTCATCTTTATATGCCTAAGTAAAAAAAAGACATCATACAAATCCCTTATCTTCAACCTTTTTTGATAAGTTATCGATTTTTCAATAATCAATTCTTCCGGAGTCAAAGTATATATTGTGATTAAATTCCCATCCGACTTCGTATACTCAACCAAAGAACCCTTAACTTTTTTAAACAAAGCCTCGAACCGAACAATCGTTCCATTAAAATTAAGACTAGAATAAATACTATTCTCCCCAACCTTCTCTTTCTCGACGACAAATCCAACTTTCCTAAAACTATCAAACAAAATATTTATTTTTTTCAAATCTCTCTGGATATAAACATCAATGTCCTCCGAAAATCTATTCCCACCATAACATCTCCAAAGAGCCGTCCCCCCATGCAAAACCGCCTTATCAAAAACCTTATACAATTCACCAATAATCAAATCCTGAGCCTCGGCTATATTTTTATGACTAATTCTTTTCAATCTCAATATCAAAGGTATTTCCGGCGTCATTTTATTATAATCTTTAGGTTAACCAAAGTTACTAATATATATAACTTTTGTTTATTTATAAATATTACGGTTTTCAAATATCACCATCCCAACCTCCCAACAATCTCCCACAAAACCTTATCACTAACAATCTCCCGACGACGATTATCATAATGATGTCCAAACTCTTTATCAACAAACCTCTTCCCACCAACCACAACAGCCTCCCTATACCGAGGCCGAACATGCCAATGAACCTGAGCAACCTCATCATTATCCTTACAAGAATTATTCATCAAACAACTCCAATTAAAAATCTCCGCTCCAAAAACCTTTTTAATTTTCTTCTCAATCTTTTTAATAACCTTCAAAAAATCCACCATCTCCACCTCCTTAACCAAAGACAAACTCGAACACTCACGCTTCAAAACCACAACACACCTTCCCAAATACGCCTGGTCCCGATTCAACTCAACCCTCCAAAATTTAGTCCCAAACAAAATTAATTTCACCATCCCTCTCAACCAATCCAATCTTAATAAACCTAATCAATCTTTTCACATAAAACTAAACCTTAACTCATAACCAAAAATTTCCACAAAGAAACAAACTTAACCTTAACCCCACTAACCACCCTATCCCCCTCCTCACTCATACTAACAACAACCAAATCCTTACAATTAAATTCCCGAGAAGCCTTAACCAAAGCCCTAACCTCCCTATCCAAAGTCATAAAATTCCCAACATCAAAACAAACCTGAATCAACCGCTTAACCTTCTTCCCCTCCGTCACAACAAAATCAACTTCCTCATTAAAAGAATTCTTCCAATAACTAACATTCAGCCCACGACGTTTCAACTCTACAAAAACCAGATTCTCCATCAACCTACCATTATCATCAATCCCATTAACCGACAACAATCCATTATCAACAAAATAAATCTTCGGCAACGACTGCTCCGCCTTCTTATAAGACAAACTAAACTTCCTCAAGGGAAAAACGAAAAAAGCATCCTCTAAATAACCAAGATAATCATACAAAACATTCTTCCCAACCTTAATTCCCTGCGACTTCAAAT
>JAHIEP010000121.1 GCA_018901375.1 Nanobdellota archaeon | reverse complement strand
CTGCCGTCGACACCGGAGCAATCACAACCTGCGCAACCTTATCACCAGCCCGAATCACAAAATCCTCATCCCCCGTATTCAAAACAATCACACCATACTCCCCTCGATAAGTATGCTCAATCACACCACCCAAAATACAAATCCCTTTTTTATAAGCCAACCCACTCTTCCCACGAATCGAAGCAAAATAACCCTCCGGCAACGCCATCGCAATCCCAGTAGAAACTAACTGCCTCTTCCCAACACCGACGACATAATCCTCAGCCGAAAACAAATCCATAGCCGCATCCCCCATATGAGCATAACTCGGAACAACCGCATTCTCTTTCAATTTCTTTATCTTAACTCTTACCATCACTCACCACAACCAGCAGTATTTGTATGCCCACACTGACACTCCTCTCTACAATGACCAACCATTCTCATCATCTTCCCATCCAGCGGACAAAATCCTCCTTGCTCTCCAATAGGAATATGTTCCCAATCAAAAAAACTATTACCTTCGTCCATATCCGAATCACCCGAACCCTCCCCATTATCAATAGTTTTAGCATTAGGAACAACTTTGCCCTCGACAAATTTCTTATTAAGATACTGTCCAATATAATCTACAATTGAACTAGCAACCTTAATATCTTTATTACCTTCAAGAACCAATCCTCTCGGATCAAACTTTTGCCCCATAAACTTCCCAACCATCGTTTTCATAGGAACCCCATACTGCAACCCAATAGACATCTGAGTCCCAATAACATCCATCAACCCACCCATCGTACTTCCCTCTTTGGACATATTAATAAAAACCTCTCCAGGCTCCCCGCTCTCATACATTCCAACAGTAAGATAACCCTCATGTCCTGAAATATTAAACTTATGAGTAAGCGACTGCCTTTCATTAGGCAACTTTTTCCTCACAGCAACTGGACCCTTAGCAACAACCTTCTCCAACCCACCCTTACCACTTCCCTCGCTACTCAACGGCTGCAAAACGTGACTCCCGTCGACATATATAGCAACAGCCTTAAGTCCCTTCTTCCAAGCATCAACATACAATTCAGTTATAGTATCAGTTGTAGCACCTTTGGGTAAATTAACCGTCTTAGAAATCGCACCCGACAAAAAAGGCTGAACCGCAGCCATCATATCAATATGCCCATTAGAAGAAATAAACCGCTTACCATTACCCTTGCCAGAACAATCAAAAATCGGCAAATCTTCATCTCGAAAATATGGCGCACCCTCGATTGTTCCCTTGTCTTTAATATATTTTAAAATATCACTAATTTCACCCTCTTGATAATTCAATCCCTTCAAAGCAGGTTCAACACTCTGATTAGCAATAGTCATGGTTCCTCCATCAAACAATTTTTTAGTTTTACGCAAAGCAAAATCCGGCTCAATCCCGGTAGTATCACAATCCATCATAAACCCTATCGTCCCCGTCGGTGCCAAAACCGTCGCCTGCGCATTTCTAAATCCAAACTTCGAACCCCTATCAATAACTCTATCCCAACTTTTATACGCCTCATCCAAAACATTCTCCAACCCCGTCGGCAACACAGACCTATCAATACCATCAAGAGCAGCATAATGCATCCCCATAACATTTAGCATAGACTCTCTATTCTTTTCAAACTCTTCAAACGACCCAAGCTTCTCTGCCATCTCAGTAGACGCCTCATAAACCGTTGCCGTCTGTAAAGCAGTTATAGCAGCAGCCGTAGCACGACCAGCCTCGGAATCATAAGGCAAACCCAACGTCATCAACAAAGCCCCGAGGTCCGCATAACCCTGACCAAGCGGCCGAAACTTATGAGCATTCTCAGCAATCTTCTTCGTCGGATAACTAGACTTATCAACAAGAACATCTTGAGCAAACGCCATCTTCCTAGAAACATCACCAAAAGCCTCAACATCAAACACCCCATCCTCTCCCAAAAATTTAGTCAACCTTAAAGAAGCAAGATTACACGCAGAATCGTCGACAAACATATATTCCGAACAAGGATTCGACGCATTAATCGGACCAGAGTTCGGACAAGTATGCCATCTATTAATTGTATCATGAAACTGCATCCCAGGGTCCCCACAAACTTTAGTCCCCTCAGAAATCAAATTCATCAAATCCTTAGCTTTATGTTTAGGAGTTTTACCCTCCAACTCCATACTATGAACCGGAACCGTCTGCCATTCCTCGTCATTCAAAACCGCATTCATAAAATCGTCACCAGCACGAACCGACAAATTCGCATTCTGATAAGCGACAGTTTCTATAGCTTCTTCGGGACTATAACCTTGCGTCATCAAAGCTTCAGCCTTTCTTTTCTCAAGAGTCTTACATTCAATAAATTCTTTTATCTCAGGATGCCCAGCCAACAAAGAATCCATCTTGGCCGCACGACGAGTCTTACCACCAGACCGAACAATTCCCGCAACACGACTCATATATTTCAAATAAGCCAAAGGACCAGAAGGCTTCCCTCCCCCACTAAGCTTCTCATGAGAAGAACGCAACGTCGACAAATCAGTCCCAGTCCCAGAACCATACTTAAACAACATCGCCTCATTAGTAGTCAACTGCATAATCCCCTCCATCGTATCCTCAACCCCCTGAATAAAACACGCCGCAGTTTGAGGATACTCATACTCTTTACCTTCAGGAATTCTAATAGCACTTCCCCGCGGACCAATCACATAAGAAGATTTCCTCCCCTTAGATTTTTCAGGATTCAACCTATCAATCCCCACATTAAACCACACCGGAGAATTAAACGCAGCCCTTTGGTCCAAAACTATTCCTTCCAATTCATCTCTAAAAACTTCAGAACCCTGCCTATCAAAATATCCCTGACTCGCAGACCAATCACCCATAGAACCAGCAACCCTCCCAACAAGACCAGCAACAGAATTCTCTCTCTGCTTAGTTCCCTTCTCTCCATAAAAATATTTAGAAGAAACTATTCCAACAGCCAAAGGAGACCACCCCACAGGATAAGTTACACCCTTCTGTACAAAATCCCCACAACTAGCATCACCCTTCTCCCACACTTTATCTACATACAAAGAACCACCCTCGCTAAATCGCCTCTCCATTTTCAATCCACTCATTTTATTTTCTCCTTCCATTTTCATTTTATTTTTTTCAACCATTTTTTCTCAATCAGTCCTCCTCGAGAACCATTTTATCCCAACCCCAGCAACCAAGCCATCCATCCGCAGATGAGCCCTCCACGAAGTGAGCCATCCATCCGCAGATGAACCATCCACCCACGCCGAGCCCTCCAGCAACGCCGACTTCCCCTATCCGCCCAAGCCCCGAAATACCGAAACACCGAAACACCGAAACCCCAGCAACGCTGAGCCATCCAAGACCTTACTTGAGTTTCCCAATCTCCTCCCGAAAATCCTCAATATCCGCAAAGTCCCGATATACAGCAGCAAACCGAATGTACCCAACCTTATCAACCCGCTTCAACTTCGCCATAACAATATCCCCAATCTTCGAACTCTTCACGTCCTTATCCTTCGCCACCGAATAAATCTTAGCCTCTATCTCGTCGACAATCTTATCAACTTCCTCACTCGTAAAAGGCCGCTTCTCCAAATTTTTCGCAACCCCCTCGTAAACTTTATTCCGACTAAACTTCTGCCGCTTCCCATCCTTCTTAATAACACTCAAGTCCAACTCGACCCTCTCATAAGTCGTAAACCTCTTCCCACACTTCAAACACTCCCGCCTCCGTCTAGTCACCGAACCAGCATCCCGCTTATCCGTAACCTTCGTTTCCTCAGCAGTACAATATGGACACCTCATTTTTTATTTACGAATACAAGATATAGTATCTCGCACCTCATTTTACCACAATTACTTGTGATTGCGAAGAAATAAAATTCAAAACCCTATTTAAAGATTAGTGTCCTACACAAGACATCTCAAAAAAAATAGTTAACAACCCAAACCGGAACTTAAACCCCACAAACACCAACCACCAAACCCCACCTTCCCTCCGTGTTTCCCACAGTGCTCCCCCCGTCCTCGCCCGTGTCCCTTTATCTAAACTCCAAGTTACACAATAAACAAGCTACACTCAAACAAAAAATATACTTCTCCCCCAACTCAAAAAAGTCCATGTAAGTCCGTCAAAGTCCATGTAAGTCCGTTCATAAAAAATTCACTAAGCCAAGCTCAT
>JAHIEP010000120.1 GCA_018901375.1 Nanobdellota archaeon | reverse complement strand
GGGCTTGGGATTTTCGCGGATTGGTTTGATTTTCGCGGATACGACTGGGAATTGTTTTGAGGTTTGTAGAGTTTTGTAAGTTGAAAATTTTATCGACGACAAAAAGTTTTATCGAAAGATGATGCACAATCAACTATTTTTATCCCTCGTTAATAAAATTTCAATATTTCGAGACCTTGTAAGCAGGTATGTTAGTCTAATTTTGCATTTAATACTCTTATGTCTGGGGAGTAGAGGTTTACTTTGTCGCCTTTGAATCGGACGCCTCTTGCGATTTTTTGGATTAGGTCTCGTCTTGCTTTGTCCATATAGAATTCCATGAATTTTTCGGGCTGTTCTTTTTTTAGGATTTGCCAGAAGAGTCCTTGGATGTTTGGGTAGGGAAATCTTGTGATGACGATGGAGTTGCATTTGTCGCCGGCGAAGTCGACGCCTCGGGAGCATCGGGTTGTGAATAGGACGTCTTCTTCGCCGTTTGTGAATTCGTCGACGGCGGTGTTGCCTTTTGATTGCATTTCTTTTAATCTTTCTTGGGTGATTAGATTGTCTAGCATTAGTTTTTGGTTTTCTTCTTCGGATGGGAGGTCTTTGAAGGCGGAGACGTGGACTAGGGTTGGGGGTTTGGCTTTCGCCATACACATGTCCATGATTTTTAGATATTGATTCCTTGTTATGCTTCCGCTTTTGAAATTTGCGAAGGAGCAGTTTCTTTCTAAGCCGGTTTTTTGTTTGTGGATTTTTCCGGGCATTTGTGTTTCTGCTTCTATGATTTTGAAATTGTTTAGGCCGAAGATGTCTTTGAGTACTTGCTCGGAGTGGAGGGTTCCGGACATCATGACTAGGATGTTGTTTTGTTCGATTAGTTCTTGGAGTTTTTGGGCCAAATTGATGCTCACTAAAGAAGCTACTATCGTGCCTTCTTTAGTTGGTTGTCGGTTGTCGGTTGTCGGTTGTCGGTATAGGGAGAGGTAGGTTTCGTCGAGGAGGTTTTCGAATGTTCTTGCGATTTCGACTAGGGTGTTGTAGTAGTTTATTTCTTCGTCTTCAGCTAGGTTTGGATTTTCGAGGGCTAGTTCTAAGATTTTATATATAGGGGAGTCTTTTAGTTTTTGGATGTCGATTAGTGGTGGGTCGAAGAGGATGTCGTTGCAGATGCGGGTTAGATTTTTGATTGCGGTTTTTTTCTCTTGTTGTTTTTCTTGGTCTTTGTCTTTTGGGGTTAGGTTGATGAGGGCTTGGTGGAGTCTGTTGATGTTGAGTTTTTTTTCTTGGGAGAAGGAGTCTAGGAATTCGTCGCACTCGTCGATGATGTCTAAATCTGTTTTTGGTTTTCTGCCTATTTGAGATTCAATTTGGTATTTCATTGAGTTGAAGATTAGGACGTCGGCGTTTGCGTAATCTTCGTATTGGTCGTAATAGGGGCAGCCTTTTTTTCTTTGGAAGAGGGCGAATTCTTTTCCGCAGATTGCTTGGTATCTTATTTTCTTGACTCCTGATAGTCCTTTGGGATTTAGTTCTGCGGGCATGATTGGAGCCCAGTAGGGGCAGACGGGGGCGATGTTCATTCTTCTGACGTCGCTGGCTGTGGAGAATTCGCCTTTTTCTAATTCGGGATTTTGTTCGACGTATCTTAGAAGTTGCTCGGTGTTTTTTTCTCGGAGCTCGATTGTGCACGGCAGATCGGCAGAGTCTGCCGTCGGTTGTCGGTTGTCGGTTGTCGGTTGTGAGGTGAAGGGGCAACGGAAATTGTTTCGGCCTTTTATGACGGCGATTTTTAGTGGGGATTTGTTTTGCTTGAGGATGAAATGTTTTTGGGTGTAATCTATTTCGTATTGTTGCTGGAGGGATTTGATGGGGACGACGATGCTGGTTTTTTTGAAGTGGCGTGCTAGGTTTAGGGCAATGGCACTTTTCCCCGTCCCACATACGCCTTTGATGAAAATTAGTTTGTTGCCTGATTCGATAGCGTCGAGGATTTCTTGGACTACGTCGGACTGAGTCTTTCCGTTGGAGAAAGTTAGTGGTTCTAATGGAAAATTCAGGCAGTTCGCTTCGCTGTGAGTGAGGGCTTCGCCCGCGGGGGTTGATTGTTTAGATTTGTATAGGGACCACATGGGTTGAGATTGGTGTTTTGGTTTTTAAGTTTTACGACTTAAAAGCTGAGGCTTTTACATAGTAGGTATCTCTGGTGAGATGAGTTTTTGGTAGGGTGGATAGAATGCTTCGCTTGTGGAACGGGCTTCGCCATTGTGGAACGTTGCGCTTGTAGAATGAGTTGGGAAGTGTAGGCTTTTTTAAAACGGACTTGCATGGAGTATAACGGAATACAACGGACTTTTTCGGGGTTGTTTGGTTTGGGTTTACGTTTATGTGTAAACGGAAAGTTG
>JAHIEP010000119.1 GCA_018901375.1 Nanobdellota archaeon | reverse complement strand
TGTTAATTATAATGGGGAGTTTACCGACGATGGATATAATTGGATTGAGGATGGGAAGGCAAAAGAGTTTAGTCCTAATTCGGTGAATATTATTGCTGGGGGATTTTTGGGGATGGTGGTTGCTAAATTAATTAGACCTAGTATTATTAGTTTTAAGGGGTATGATTTAACAACACCTTATCTTTTTCCTGATGGCAGTGTTCAAATGGTTATGGAGAATCAACTTGTTCCTCAGGGGGCTAAAAAACTTGTTGTGGAAGGGGGTGTCTCTACTACTCCTGTTCCAATTGCTGGAAATGGTGGGCATTCTTGGTTGTCTAAGACTTTCGGAGGGAAAGCGAATATTGCTGGTACTGGAACTGATGCTATTCTTACTGGAATTCAGTGGGCAGCTATTGCCTATATGGCTGGACAGTTACTTGGAGATTTTCTTGGGATGAGCAAAGCAAATACACAAGCACTTTCTACCTCTTTGGCGGCTGGAGTTGGAGTATATAATTTTTTAAATACATATAATTTTGCTGAAGGTAGTATATTTGCTAAGGGTGGGGCTCTTGGTAATGCTGGACTTGTGGGTCTTGGAATTGGGGTTATTGTTTTCGTTGCCATGTATAAGAAGGTGGAAATGAAGGTTGTTGAGTTTAATTGTCAGCCGTGGCAGGCACCGTCTGGAGGGAATGAGTGTGAGGTTTGTAATGATGTTGATTTGCCGTGTTCGGAATATAGGTGTAAAGCTTTGGGGCAGAATTGCGAGATAGTTAATTCGGGGACGGCGGATGAGAAGTGTGTTAATGTTAATCCTCGGGATGTTGACCCTCCGATAATTAAGCCGAATTATGAGGTTTTGTCGACGGGGCATGAGTATAAGAATGTAAAGAATTCGCCTCCTGGGCCTGGATTTGAGATTGTGAATAGCGAGGCTGATGACGGATGCTTGAAGGCTTTTACTCCTTTGACTTTTGGAATTACTACTGGGAATGCGGAGACTGGGGAGCCGTCGCAGTGTAGGATTGATTTTAATCATACGGAAAAGTTTGATGATATGATTGCTTTTGTTGGAGGAAGTAATTTGTATTCTTATGAGCACGAAGAGACTTTTAGTTTGCCTAATTCTGCGGCTTTGAAGGATTCTGGTTTGATTATTGAGAACGGAAAGGATTTGATTTTCTATTTGAGATGTCGGGATAAGAATGGAAACGAGAATGGGGCTGAATATGCGGTGAAGTTTTGTGTTGACCCGACGCCTGATACGACGGCTCCGAAGGTTGAGGCGACTTCGGTTTTGAATGAGGGTTGTGTCGCTGAGAATGTTGATTCGGCTTCTGTTGTGTTTTATACTAATGAGCCGGCGGAATGTAGGTGGAGTTCGGTGGACCAGGATTATGATTTGATGGATAATGAGATGAGTTGTCAGGGTGAGCTTTATCAGGCTAATGCTGCGCAATTGTTTGGATGTTCGACTGAGTTGACTGGGATTGCTCGGGATGGGTCTAAATATTTTGTTAGGTGCAAGGACCAACCGTCGGTGGTCGGGGGGTCGGAGGTTGATAGGAATGAGATGGCGCAGAGTTTTGAGTTTTCTCTTCGAGGGAGTACGGGATTGAAGTTGAAGAATTTGCGACCTAATGGGACAATTTTTGGAGGGGTTAGTCCTGCGCCTGTTGAGTTGTATGCTGAGACTTTGTTTGGGTGTAATAACGGTCGGGCTGTCTGCAAGTACGCTGAGGCGCGGAGTGTCGGTAGTGGGGGTGTCGGGGTGTCGGATAAAGATTATATTCAGTTCTTTGATACAAATACTGAGGACGGAATTCATACGCAGAGATTGGATTTGACTGCTGGGGTTCATACTTATTATGTTAGATGTGTCGACGCTGGTGGGAATTTGGTTGAGGACTCTGTGAGTTTTGATTTGGATATTGATACGAATGCGCCGGTTGTTGCTAGGATTTATGAGGAGGACGAGATGTTGAAAATTGTGACGGTTCGGGATAGTGAGTGTGCTTATACTTTGAATAATTGTGATTTTAGTTTTGCCGAGGGGACGGTGATGCCTTATGCGAATTCTACTGTTCACGTCGCTGAGTGGGATGATAAGAAGACTTATTATATTAAGTGTCGGGATGAGTTCCGTAACGAAGACGCTGACTGTAGCGTCGTTGTTAGACCGACTCGGAATTTTCTTTGAAAATTTCT
>JAHIEP010000118.1 GCA_018901375.1 Nanobdellota archaeon | reverse complement strand
CAAAATACCACTCAACACTAGCCCGCGCCTTCAACCGAGCGTTCCTCTCCATCGGCAACTCAACATTATCCCGCTCAATCCCAAGCAACTTCAGCGTCGACATAATCCCATTCGCTATCTTGACAGCCCGCCTATCAAACGAATCTCGAATACTCGGCTCTTCAATCTCATTACCCTTAATCTTTACCATAAACTAATATCAAAAAAACCGTTTATAAAACTAAGCCAACCCTCCTTTCTCAAAAATAAAAATCCAAGCAATCCACGTTCGCCCTTTAACCTGCAGCCAATCACATACTAACACACTAAAACACTAAAACTCTAACACACTGTTTAGTCAATTTTCCAAACTTACTGACTAAACCAAACCCTTATAAAACAAAATCCTAACATTAAACTATGACAACAAAACCAAAAGATAAAATTATAATCGAAGAAGCAAAAGAAAACTTAGAGATAAAGGAAAATAAAGAAACAAACCTAATCGAAACCCTCCAAAGACTCCAAGCCGAATTCCAAAACTTCCAAAAGAGAACCGAAAAAGAAAAACAAGAAAACACAATCAACGCAAACGCAAACCTAATCTCAGAACTCCTAGAAGTCCTAGACAACTTCGAACTATCCCTAAAACACAACAACGACAAAGGAATCATCCTAATTTACGAATCTCTCTTAAAAATTCTAAAGAACCAAGGCTTAGAACCAATCGAAGCAAAAGGAAAATTCGACCCAAAATTTCACGAAGCAATAACTCAAGAAGAAGCCGAAGAACCCGGAATCATCCTCGAGGAAATCCAAAAAGGATATCTCCTAAACGGAAAACTTCTAAGGGCATCAAAAGTTAAAATCAGCAAAATGTCTTAAGCGAAACTTTTAAAAAGGGATGTATACACGAGCAGTATATACAAAATAAAAAGGTGCTCAAAGAGTACCACCAACAAAAAATAAAATGGCAAAAATTATAGGAATTGATTTAGGAACGACATTCTCCGCAGTGAGCGTAATGGAAGGTGGAAAACCAAAAATCATACCAAACACCGAAGGAAACAATACAACTCCTAGCGTAGTCTCAATCAACGGTTCCGAAGTTCTCGTCGGAGATATCGCAAGACGAGGCGCAATAGCAAACCCAAAAAATACAATCAGAAGTATCAAGCGATTAATGGGAACAAAAAAAATGACCAAGATAGAAGACAAAGAATATTCACCTGAACAAGTCTCCGCAATGATTCTACAAAAATTAAAAAAAGACGCAGAGGCATATTTAGGACACGAAGTTACCGACGCTGTAATCACAGTCCCAGCTTATTTTGGAGACGCACAAAGAAACGCAACTAAAGACGCAGGTGCAATCGCCGGACTAAACGTAAAAAGAATAATCAACGAACCAACAGCAGCAGCCCTAGCTTACGGCCTCGACAAATCTCACGACCATACAATCCTAGTTTTCGATTTCGGCGGCGGAACTTTCGACGTATCCCTATTAGAATTAGGAGGCGGAGTCTTCGAAGTCAAAGCAACAAGCGGCGACAATTTCCTCGGCGGAGATGACATCGACAATTTAATAATCGAATTCCTAGCAAAAGAATTCAAAAAAGACAGCGGGATAGATTTAACAAACGATTTAAGCGCAATGCAAAGATTAAAAGAAGCAGCAGAAAAAGCAAAGATAGAATTAAGCTCATCCCAACAAACAAAAATAACAATACCATATATATTCTCCGACGACAAAGGACCAAAACACCTAGACGTCAATTTAACAAGAGCAAACTTCGAAAAAATATGCGACACAATATTCGAAAAATTAAAAGCCCCAACAAAGCAAGCAATCAAAGACGCTAAATCTCCAAAAATTGACAAAGTAATTTTAGTCGGAGGAAGTACAAGAATTCCAAAGGTCCAAGAAATCGTCCAAGAAATAACAGGCATGGCTCCAGACAAATCCGTAAATCCCGACGAGGCAATCTCATTAGGCGCCGCGATACAAGGAGCAATAATCAGCGGAGACGTAAAAGACATTTTACTTTTAGACGTTACATCATTAACATTAGGAATCGAAGCACAAGGCGGAATCCGAGTTTCCCTAATAGAAAGAAACACAACAATCCCAACAAAGAAAACAGAAACATTCACAACAGCAGCCGACAACCAAAACGCCGTAACAATCAACGTCCTACAAGGCGAAAGAGAAATGGCAACAGACAACAAGTCCTTAGGAAAATTCGACCTAACAGGAATCCTACCAGCCCCTCGAGGAGTCCCACAAATTGAAGTAACATTTGACATCGACACAAACGGAATCGTAAATGTCTCAGCAAAAGATTTAGGAACAGGCAAACAACAGAAAATCACCGTCACTGGTGGCTCCCTAACGGAAAAAGAAATAGAATCAATGATTAAAGACGCCGAAAAATACAAAGAAGAAGACGAGAAGAAAAAAGAAAAAATCTTAACAATGAACGAAGCAGAATCACTAATCTACTCCACAGAAAAAATGCTCAACGAATACAAAGATAAAGTAGATAAAGAAACAATCGGAAAAATACAAAAAGAAATCGACGAATTAAAAGAAGTCCTAAAAGAAGAAAATATTGAAAAGCTAAAAGAAAAATTAGAAGACGTCAAAAAAGTATCTCAAGAACTCGGAGTAAAAATGTATGAGCAAGCTGCAAAAGAACAATCCGAAAACAGCGACGGAGATTCTAAAGTAGTTGACGCAGAAGTAGTTGAAGATTCGAAAGAAGACGCCAAAGAAGAATAGTCCGTCGACGAATTTAAAAACTAAATCATTTTACTCATACAATGGCAAAAGACTATTACAAAATACTAGAAGTAAACAAAAACGATTCTCCAGAAACTATTAAAAAAAGCTACAAAAAATTAGCCCTAAAATATCACCCAGACCGAGCAGACGACCACAAAAAAAAAGAGTTCGAAGAAAAATTCAAAGAAATAAACGAAGCGTACAACATCTTAGGCAATGAAACAAAAAGAAGACAATACGACGCTGGCGGAACAAACAACCAATTCAGACAAGCACAAAGCTCAGGCAGACAAAATTTCTCAGACATATTTGAAGACCTACTAAGAGAAAGCAACTTCGGCAGCCAATTCGGCAACTATGAAGAAGAAACCCCAGAACTAGATTTACATTACGGATTAACAATAACTTTCACAGAGGCCGCATTCGGAGTCGAAAAAGAAATACTAATAAAAAAAGACGTCCAATGCGACTCATGCAACGGAACAGGCGCCCAAGACAACAAATTCGACACCTGCAAAAAATGCAACGGACACGGCAGAATCGAAATAGAACAAAGAACCCCATGGGGACTAATCCGTCGAACAGCAAAATGCAACGAATGCGAAGGACAAGGAAAAATTCCAAAGAACAAATGTAGAACTTGCGGAGGAGAAAGAATCCTAAACAGAAAAGAAAAAGTCAAAATCAAAACACCGAAGGGAATCGATAACAACCAAACCCTCCGAATTCCAAACGCCGGCAACGCCGCAAAAAACAAAAGAAACGGAGACCTCTTCCTAACAATCAAAGTAACCCCTCACAAAATCTTCAAACGAGAAAGATTCGACATCTACATGGAGCTCCCAATAACTTTCTCCCAAGCCGCCCTCGGTTGCGAAATATCAATCCCAACATTAACAGACAACATAAAAATCAAAATCACAAAAGGAACCGAATCCGGAAGCGTCTTCAGACTAAGAAACAAAGGAATCCCATACCTCGACGACCCAAACTACCTAGGCGACCAATACGTAAACATCGTCGTGAAAACCCCAAAAAAACTAACCAGAGCCCAAGCAAAACTATTCGAAGAATTAAAAAAGTTAGACAAGTAAAATTATATCTAACAACCCTCCCAATCAACCAAGCCCCAGCGAAGCTGAGCCTTTCCACATCAGTGAGCCCATCCATATCAATGAGCTTATCCACATCAGTGAGCCTCTCCAGCGAAGCTGAAACCCTCACTTAAGCTCCTAATCTTCCCAACTTCCAATCCATCCAGCCCAATCCCCATAATTCTAACCCGCTTCAACT
>JAHIEP010000117.1 GCA_018901375.1 Nanobdellota archaeon | reverse complement strand
TGGCAACAACGTTGCCCAAAAATAAACCCAACCCAAAACACCGAAACCCCCAAACACCGAAACCCCGAAAAATTACCGAGCCAACTTCTTCATTTGCTCAATCTCCTTCGACGAAATCGCACAACCCTTAAACTTAACCCCATACAACAAAGCATCCAACAACTCCCCCTCGCCCCCAATCCCAACCAACCCCTTCTTAAACGCAACATACAAAAGCTCAGCCGACCGAATAAATTTAATCCCCTTCAACTCCTCAACCAACGACAACTCAACATCCAAAGGAACATGTAACTTCTTCTCCATCATTCTCTCCAAACTCTCAGGCGCCTCCGTCAACATCCGCGTCGTCCTCTCATCAATCACGATAACATTTTCAGCCCCACACAATTTAGAAAAAGCCAAACACGAAGCCTCACCCTCGTGAATAATCGAAATCTTCTTCCCACTATCAGTCGTCCTCAAAATACCATTAGTCACCTTCAACAATCTCTTCGTCTCCCTATCTAACTTATTATCCGGCACAAAATCCCCAGACATCTTAAAAACCCCTCGCCTAATCATATCATCAACCCGCATCGCTTCCAACTTAAACTTCTTAATCTTCATCGGCCTATCCACAACCTCCCTCTTTACAGACGGCGTCAAAACAAACTCCCCATCAAAGACCCCTTTCAATTTCTCAATTATCGGCAGCATCCCATTCATAGTCAAAGAAATTATCGGTCCAGCGTCGAAAATTAAATATTTCATTACAACCTCCCTCCAGCAAGCGAAAGCGACCGACAAGCGAAGCGACCCACTACCGACAAGCGAAGCGACCTCGAGAACTCATTCTCGCGCATCCCATTCATAGTCAAAGAAATTATCGGTCCAGCGTCGAAAATTAAATATTTCATAATTTCTTCTCCATATAAACTAAATCTTTCTTTTCTTTGTATTTTAGTTTTTCATAAAACCCAAAAGCTCTAGCTTTTTTTTTCGTAGTAAGTCGAATCTTCTTAATTCCTTTCTTTGAATAATAATCCTCAATAAAGTTCATCAATTCTTTTCCAATACCTTTTCCCTTCCATTCATTTTTTAACCAAAGCTCAAGAATATAAGCTCTTCTTTCTTTCTTGTTCGTAATACAAGATGCTATAAATCCTATAATTATATCCCCTTTTACGGCAACATAAAATTCATCATTATAAAATTCGGCAACTTCCTTCATGCTTTCTTTTTTTAGACGTGTTTCATTATATGGTTTCTTTGAGCTCTCAATATGATAGATTTCCACAATCTCTTTCAAGTCCTTCCTCTCAACCTTTCTAATTTTTATTTTTTCTTCCATATTAATCTCTAATTCTACCGTCTTCTACAGCGCAGCGTTCTACAGCCGAAGGCGTTCTACCCTCTACCCTCTGTCAAAGATCCCCTCAGCTATTTTTAATCTTTGACGAACATCCATCGAAATCGCAATCTTCGCATCCCCAATATTCGACTGCCCAATATACGACGCCATATCCCACAAACTAACCCCAAGCAATTTCGCCGTAGCCTCCGACGACAAACCATGCTCATACAACTTAAACGCCTTATTAATCTCCGCCTTCGCAAAAACATCCTTAATATACCGACTCAAATCCCCCTCTATCTCATTCAAAGAATTCCTAATCGCCCCCAAATAATCCCTCGCACCATCAACATCATTCTTCCCAAGCGCCCTCGCTGCCAAATCCAAATTCTTAATAACCGCAGAATAAAACTCATCCCATCCCTCCATCTCTCGATAATGCCCCCGCTCCATAACCTTTCCCAAAGAATAAACCAAAACCGCAACAACAATATTATCAGCATCCTGAGACAAGGCCGCAGTATGAATCGTCTGATTCGACAAAGCCTTCAAATCATCCGCCCTATCCTCCTCGACAAAACGCCTCGCATCCCGCAAAATCCGCAAAACATTCTCAACCTCTTCCATAAAAACTACAAGAATTAAAACTATATAAAATTACCTCAACAAAAAATTAGCATGCCCAATCAAATTTAAAAACCAATAAGTAAGAGTACTGTGTCATCCGTGTAATCCGTGCCTCGTCCGTGTTATTTTAACCTTGCATACAAATTACATAATCACAACCCTCAACAAAAAATCCGCGTAATCCGCGTAAGGGTCTGCCCCAACCAATAATAATTTTAAATTTGTGAGGGTATCCGCGGCTAAAATATTTTCCCCAATAAACAAACGACTACCTATACGGACTTCCCCGCAACTCCCCATCCAAACACATTTTCTGCTTATCTCGCACAGAAACAAAATCATCCCTCATCTTCGAATAAGAACCCAACCTCTTATCTATATATTAAAAATAATTTACCATCTTAACAAAATAAAACACCGCACCTACAATAGAAATTCCACCGACGATATAAGGAATAGCCAAAACCATTAACGGAGTATTAATTATACCGAGCCCCTTCAAAATCCCATAAATTATCAAAGTAAATCCAGCCAAATACATCAACACCATCATCAAAGTCTCCAACCAATCTCCCATCCCAAACCAAACATCCCAACAATTATAAATCTTCTCAACCTAA
This sequence comes from Nanobdellota archaeon, assembly GCA_018901375.1. GTDB lineage: Archaea > Nanobdellota > Nanobdellia > Pacearchaeales > GW2011-AR1 > JAGVXH01. The sequence goes on along the minus strand of JAHIEP010000117.1, from coordinate 1,196 downwards.
CAAACTCATGCAAATCCTACTAGACACAAACTTCATCCTAACCTGCGTCAAACAAAAAATCGACATAGATGAATCCCTAAACAACCTAACCTCCGAACCAATCGAATACCTAATCCCCCAAGACGTCCTCAACGAAATAGAAAAACTAAAACAAAAAAACAGCACCAAAACAACAGCAACCCTCTCCCAACAAATCCTCCAAACCCTAAACCCAAAAATCATAGACCTCCCAACAAAAAACCCAAACGTCGACGTCAAAATCGCAAACTACCTACTCAGCAAGGAAGTTGATAAGAAACCTGGGTTTCTTATACTAGCCACCCTCGACAAAAACCTAAAACAAAGAGTAAAAAACAAAATCCTAACAATAAGAAACAAAACCCACTTAGAATTTATTTAACAATAAATTTACACACACAAATCTACATAATACCGAGCATTGGTGCTAGAGAGTCTGCCTAATTTTGACGGAGACAAACTAGGTCCGGTGTAATAAGCCCCCAAGCTCATTTCAAAAATTGTTCAATAATCTCAACACTCACCATCTTAATTCTTAGAAGAAATATTTGTTTATTAATGTTATAAACTACTTCTTCCGAGCTTCGTAAATCTTAGAAACCTCTTCAGGTAAAAGAGCCCGATCAAAAATCATAACATCATCGATACTTCCCTTAAAATATTCCCCAGGACCAGCATTACTTCCAATAATAGTCGGACCATTTATCACCAAGTTTCCCGAAGGACCAGTATTCTCACAAACAAATACCCCATTAACATACGCCCTCATAACATCACCATCATAAGTTAAAGCAATATGACTCCACTCATTCAAAGGCAAAATTCCACCGTCACAAGAATACCAAGTTCCAGTCCAAATATGCGGCCTAAAATTCCCAATACCACTCTGTGCAGTTCTCAAAATCCAAGTCTGGCTTCCACCGCCATATTGAGAAACTGGATTTCTTACACCCTGATCATCCGTAGGTTTAACCCATGTCATAGCAGTTATCACAGTCGGCCTTAAATCGCTACCCAAACCAACATTAGAATTTCCATCCAAAACCAAATTCCCACCATCAATAACAGCACCAGAAGACAAAACCCCATCATTTTCCCCCTCAAAATCTCTAGCATCATCCTCAAACATCCACAATCCAATCAAACCCACAATAGGAACCTCGTGCTTATACTCCCGC
>JAHIEP010000116.1 GCA_018901375.1 Nanobdellota archaeon | reverse complement strand
GGGGGGAAGCTTAATGTCAAGGGGGGCGATGTGATAATTGAAATTTAGAAGATGATAAGATTTATAATGTTTAAAATATTGGGGGTATTAAAATAATACTATGAAATATCAAAAAAGTATGCTTAAATTGATGGAAAATATCCTTGAGGGAAAGGGGGAGAAGAATATTGAGGTTCTGATTAGAGAAGCTAAGACTGGTCGGAATTCTTCTTTTGAGGCGTTGGGTTTTCTTGAGGAGATGGGTTTTGTTCGGATTAAAAAGTTGGGAAATCAAAAAAGTGTTAGTTTGGTTAGGGATAATTCTGTTTTGCAATTTAAGTATTATCTTGATTTGATGGAGTTTAAGTCTTTGGATCCTTTGGTGAAGCTTGTCGTTGACGTTTTTGTTTTTTCTTTGTTTAATAAAAAGAAGATAAAATCTGCTTTGCTTTTTGGGAGTGTTTTGAAGGGTAAGGGATTTAATGATATTGATATTCTTTTGTTGGGGGATTTGAGAGTTGAGGATGTTAAATCTTTTGATGAGGTGAGGAGTAAGATAGAGAGATTTTTCGGAGTGATATTGAATTTGCATCGGGGCGATTTTAATTTTGATAATTTGTTTAGGGGGGTGGTGGTTTATCAGTCGTCTTATGTTCTGGAATATACTAAAGCTCAAAGGCAGTATTTTGAATTTTTGGATTCTGTTTATGATGCTATCGTCGGAAAGGAGAAGAGTTTATTTGATGTTTCTCTGGTGAATTTATCTTATGTTTATTGTTTTTCCGAGGGGTTTTTTCCTCGGGCGAAGGTTGATGCGTTGGATTTTTTTAATAAGGAATATAAGGTTAGGAATTTAAACGATTTAAAGAAGGTAGGTGTTGAAATTGGAAAAAAAATATTTAGGTGAGTTTGATATTGCGAGAGAATTTTTGAAGGTGGCTAAAGATAATCTTCGGGTGAGTTTGAGGACGTCGGCGAATAGATTGTATTTTTCTTTTGAGAAGGCGGTCGTGGCTTATTTGATGTTTAAGGGGGAGAAAATTCCGAGGAATCATCAGGGGGTTTGGGAGCTGTGTTCGGAGTTTTTGGGGGAGGAGTTTTATGGACATCTGAGGTATTTGTATGATTTAAGGATGCAGGCAGATTATGGGGCTGTTAGTGTGTTTGTTGAATTTAGTGAGAAAGTTGTGGAAGAAGGAATAAAAACAGCGGAGATTTTGATTGGGAAGATAGGAGGGTTGTTGGATGGATAGGGTGCTAGCTGTTAGCTGTGAGCCTTTAGCTGTTAGGGGTCGGGGGTTGGTCGTCGGGAGTCGACGACGGGGATTAGTGGTGTTTGTTGTTTGTTGTTTGTTGTTTTTGGCTGGGGTGGTTGAGGCAGGGGATAGAGCTTTGCTTCAGAGGAAAAATTGAGATTTTTCCTTTAGAGGGGTGCGACCCTTCAGAGCTTCGGTTTCAGAATGGGAAGGTTAATAAGATGGAGAAGATAAAAAATAATATGGTGATGAAGGAGAAGATGATTGATGTGTTTTTGAAGAATGGGATGGAGGTTGTGGGCAGATATGGCTAGATTAAGTCAAAATTGGCTTGATGTATTGGTTCCGTTTAGTTACGAATATAATCGGCGTTTAAGTGGTAGTGAGATTTCTCGATTGATTTCTATTCCTCAAAGAACTTCTTCGCGTTATCTTGTGGGTTTGGTTCGTGAGGGGATTTTGCGTTTTGAAGAACGGGGGAATAATAAGTTTTATTATCTTGATTTGTCTGGGGAGAGAATAAAAATAATTTTGAATTTGGTCGAGGGGTATAAGTCGTTTGTGTTCGCTCAGAATAATTCTGTTTGGAAGGATGTGAAAGAGCTTGTGAATTTTGGGACGGTTATTCTTTTTGGTTCGCAGGTTAAAGGATATTCTACGAGTTCATCGGATATAGATTTGGTTATTTTTTCTAAGAATACGAAAAAGTTGAAAAATGTTTTGAGGGGGCTTTCGAGAGTTTCTGCTCAGGTCGTGTCTTTTGAGAATTTTGAGAAAAGTGTTTTTTCTGGTGAGGTTCTTTCTGGTGAGATTTTGAAGAATCATGTTGTCTTTGGAGATAGTGACCGATTTATTGATTTATGTAGGAGGAAGTATGGATAATCTGGGGTGGTGTTTTAGGCAGGGCAAGGGAATTCGGATTGTTGAGCCGAGTGTTGAGATTGCTCGGGAGTATATGAAGGATGCTAAACGGGATTTGAGTTTTGTTGATAAGAAGGAGCCGAAGTGGAATATTATTAAGGAGTATTATGTTTGTTATAATTCTTTTTATTCTTTGCTTGTGCGTTGCGGGATAAAATGTGAGATTCATGATTGTACTATAAAGTTGATGGAGTTATTTGACTTTGAGAAGAAGTTTCGTGATGGGATGATTGATTTGAAAAGGGAAAGGATTAATGTTCAATATTATATTGGGAATTCAGAGAGAGATTATTTTGATTTTGCTTCGAAGTTTTTGAGTTTTTGCGAGGTTAAGCTTCTTGGTTTGAATGATTTGGTGGTGAAAGAGATACGAAGTAAAATAAGGGGGATGATTGATGGGTAGGGGGCTAGCTGTTAGTTGTGAGCCTTTAGCTGTTAGCTGTGAGCCTTTAGCTGTTAGGGGTCGGGCGGCGGTG
>JAHIEP010000013.1 GCA_018901375.1 Nanobdellota archaeon | reverse complement strand
CCGAACATATTTCTCAATAGTAGGCTTAGCACCGACGGGAATCTTCAAACTAATCCCCTTCCCCTCCCAGAAAAAATCCTTCAACTCAATCAAAGCTCCAATCAAAATAAAAATCCCAACAAAAATTTTAACATTATTCAAAGCCAAAAAATCCCCAGCAAATCTCATAATCCCAAACCCAGCCGCCAAATAAACCACAAAAATAACAAAAGTATAAATCATCCCCGACCTCAACGCCCTCTTCGCCGAACCCATCGACAACAAAACCGCCATCAAAAAAAGCAAAACCCCAAACGCACAAGGATTAATAGAATCAATCAAAGCCGCAGCGACGACAACCCACAAAGTCAACTTATCCTTAACCCCAACAGTCCCACCAATTTCCATCCCACGAAAATTCAAAATCGAATCTTCCAAATCCTTAATAATCGAAGTATCCCCCATCAAATAAGAAAACTCATTCCCTTGTTCTATCACTGAAAACGGAATCCCACTTCGCTCAATCCCAAACCTATCAATGTAATCCAAATACAAATCACGACCAACATCCTCATCAACCAAATACTTTTCAACACTAACCCCATCCATCAAACCAACCCTATCCAAAATCCCAGACTCAGCAACATTAGCACAATGCGAACAAGTCGTCGAATAAAAATACGAAACACTAGTCTCCGGAACCGCCGACACAAAGCCAACCAAAACCAAAAACATCAAAGCGAACAATATCTTCTTCATAAAAACTCAAACAAAATACACTTTAAAAACATTAAGATGAAACCAATTACATTAATTATTTAAACTACATCACTTTCTAGCAACAATGGAATACATAGAAACAAAATACCTAGACTTCATAATATGGTCAAGCGGAATTCTAGCATTCATACTTTTAGTAATATGGATTTTCACAACCGCATAAAAATAATAATACAATACACGATAGTGACATTCGTCTATTTGTTCGCAATTTTCATCCTCCTATGGATGATATTCGGCAACTCTCCGACATTCGAACAAGGAATTTTAATCTTAGCTTTATCCCTAATATTTGGACTAGAAATTAAAACAGCGATAACGAATACCAACCTAAAAAACCAAAACAAAAGCTTCAGCTACCTAGCAAAAGATTTTAAAGAACACAGAAAAGAATTTCAAAATTTCAAACAAGAAACCAAACAAGAATTCCAAGAAATAAAATTAATCCTCAAGCACTAGCCCCGACAACACTCTACCCCCTACCCCACGAAGCATGCCCAAACTGCACAACCAAACCACAATCTGAAGAGGAAGTTGGTAAGAAACCTAGGTTTCTTACAGGCAAATCACAAGCCCCAAAACAATCACCCAAATAAATCCGAACCTCAACACCACACTCCTCACCCAAATAATCACAAATCGCCAGACCCCACGGCTTCAACCCATCCGGCAACTGCAACAAAACACTAAATTCCTTCCGACTTCCGACTTCCGACTTCCGACTTCCGACAAAATCTACGATTTTGTCCAGCTCCATCTCATAGTCCTTTTCCAAATTCGCAATAGTATAATTCATAAAACAATCTAGAAAAATAGCTTTAAGAAATTATCTAAACCTATCTGAAAACCCAAGAAATTCAATACACTTATTAGCACTCTCCTTACCATTACACCTAAAAACCAAAGAATTCCAATCCTTCCTACTAAAAGACGCACAATCTCTAACCTCACCCCTCTTAGCCCCACCCACAACGTGACCCAAATCAATACTATTTAAATCAGCATTAACATTATCCCGAAAACCATAACGACCAAAAAGCTCCCTAACTTTATCAGTATCAGTCCAAAAAAAATATTCATCACCATAATTTCCATTACCCAAAATCACTCTATACGTACAAGGTATTCCCATATAAATCAAATCCCTCAAACTTTAAAAACAAATATATGCTCCAACATACATATCACAAAATCAACCCTTCACCGCTTCAACCTTTTCTCAGCCCACCAACTATATGCCACCCCAACCACTATTAACAAAGGTATCAAATAAAAATGATTTCT
>JAHIEP010000115.1 GCA_018901375.1 Nanobdellota archaeon | reverse complement strand
GAGAATAAGGTTGAGATAAAAGAGTTGTTGAAGGAAATTGGGTCTTGTAATTCGGTTAGTATTCATGTAAGGAGGGGAGATGTTTTGAAGTTAAAGGATTGTTATGTTCTTGATGTTGATTATTACAAGAAGGCTATTGACTTGATTAAGAAGAAAGTTAAAAATCCGAAGTTTTATGTTTTTTCGGATGAGATTGATTGGTGTAAAAAGAATTTTTCTGGACTTGGAATTAAGTTGAATTTTGTCGAGGGGAGAAAGGATTATGAGGATATGGAATTGATGAGGTCTTGTAAGAATAATATCTTGGCCAATAGTTCGTTTAGTTGGTGGGGTGGATATTTGAATAGTAATCGTAAGAAGATTGTGATTGCGCCGAGGAGGTTTACGATGTTTAATAGTGGGGATGGGTCTAATTTGCCAGAGGATTGGGTGCGAGTTTAGTCCGCTTCGCTGATAGTCCGCTTCGCTGATAGTCCGGAAAAATCTTTGGATTTTTCCTGATAGTCCGTTCGTTTCTGGCTCACTGATAGTAGGGCTTTGCCGTTGGTGATAAGGTTTGATAAAGTCTTTAAATGTGAATGTTTAGGGGAAGTTATGGAGAAAGTATTGTTTTTGGGGAGGTTTTCGCCTCCTATGCATGGGGCGGCGCGGATGAATGATTTGTATTATGATGTTTTAAAGAAGAAGTATGATGTTGAGAAAATTAAGATTAATTATTATAGCTCCTTGGAAGAAATGGGTCGGTTTAGTTTTGTGAAACTATTTGGTGTTCTTGCTGTGTTTTTTAAATTATTTTATAGGTTAGTTATTTTTAAGCCGAAGCTTGTTCTTTTTGAGATAGCGCCGAGGGGGTTTGCTTTTTATCGTGATAGTGTTTATGCCTTTGTTTGTAAGTTGTTTAAAAGAAAGATTATTTTTGCGATTCATTCTCGAGAAGTTGATAGAAAGCGTTTTAAATTTGTTGTTGGAAAATCTAAGGTTATTTTGCTTTCTGAATCTTTATATGAAGAAATGAGCAATGTTTTCTCGAGGGAAAATGTTTATTTTTTGGGGAACGGGATTCTTGACGAGATTGATGACGGGAAGTTTAAGGTGATTATGAAACAGAGGGCTTTAAATAAGAAGCCGATTTTTGTTTTTCTTTCTAATATGATTGAGAGCAAGGGGACTCTTGAGACACTTGAGTTGTGTTCTAAATTGAAAAAAGCTAAAATTGATTTTAAGTGTTTCTTTGTTGGAGCCTTCCCTAATGGTGATTTGAGGAGTGAGTGGTTTAGTAAATTAGAGGAGCTTGGACTTGAAGGAAAGTGTGAGTATCTTGGGGTTAAATATGGAAATGAAAAGATTGAGATTTTGGCTAGCGCTAATTGGTTAGTTTTTCCTACTGATTATCCTACTGAGTCATATCCGCTTGTGATTCTTGAGGCGTTTATGCTCGGGGTTCCTGTTGTGTCTTATGATACTGGTGCGATAAAGGATATTGTTGTGAAAGATTATTTGGGATTTGTTTCTAAGAAGAAAAGTGTTGACGAATTGTTCGGATATTTAAAGAAGAATATTGAGAGGAAAAATTGGAGTCGAGTACGAGAATATTTTAAAAGGAATTATACTATTGAGATTGCGGGAGAGAAATTGTTGGATATTGTCGACGGAGAATTAAAATGAAGAAATTAAATTTTGGATGTGGGAGGGCAATTAAAGAAGGTTGGGTTAATGTGGATTTTCAGAATGGCGAGGGAATTGATAGGTCGTTTGATTTTTTGGATTATCCGTATCCGTTTACGGACGATACTTTTGATTATGTTTTGATTGATAATGTTCTTGAGCATTTAGATGACCCGACTCGAGTGATGAGGGAGATTTGGAGGATTTGTAAGAATGGAGCGATTGTTGAAATTATTGTTCCTTATTATAATAGTTATTATGCTTATGCTGACCCGACGCATAAGAATTATTTTAGTGATTTGTCGATGAGGCAGACGCTTGGGGAAGTTGAATATGCGCATGATTCGCAGAGGGAGCGATTTGATATTGAGATGGATTTGGTTCCGCAGAGATTTTTGAGAGGTTTGCCGTTTGGGGTTTTGAATGTGTTACGAAGGTTTTTGAATAATGTTATCGTTGAGATTAGGGCTAAGGCTAGGGTTGTGAAATGAAAGAAAAGATGAATGAGTATTTTTCTGGGGAGAAGTTGTATGGGGATGATTTTAGTTTGGCTGAGATTAAGAAGTGGTATAAGGACGAGAAGGAGGGGTATTCGAGGTTGATTGAGCCCGAGACGCATCATTATGGGGATAATGCGATAAATTATGTTCATGGGTATTCTGTGCTTGGAGATGCGAAGTTTAAGGATGTGCTTGGGTTTGGGAGTGCTCGAGGGGATGAGTTTGTTCCGATATTAGATAGGATTGAGAATTTGACTATTGTTGACCCTTCGGAGAAATTGAAGGAGAATGTGATTAAAGGGAAGAAGATTAATTATGTTTCTCCGAAAGTTAGTGGTGAACTTCCGTTTGATAATAATTCTTTTGATTTGATAACTTGTTTTGCGGTGTTGCATCATATTCCGAATGTTAGTAAGATAATTGCTGAGTTTGCTCGAGTTCTTCGACATGGAGGATATTTACTCATTCGTGAGCCGATTGTTTCTATGGGAGATTGGAGAAAGCATAGAAGGGGAATTACGAAGCATGAGAGGGGAATTCCGATTGGGTTGTTTAGAGAGATGGTTTCTGGGGCGGGACTGAAAGTTATTCAGGAGAGATTGGTTTTGTTTCCTTTGTTGATTAGGATGAATGCTTTTGGTCATAGTGGTGGGAATTCTCGCATTTTGGTTTGGTTGGATTATGTATTGGGTTTACTTTTTAGTTGGAATGATGGATATCATGCTCGGAATTTTTTTGAGAAGGTTCGTCCTCAGTCGGTGTTTTTTGTTTTAAGAAAGTGAATTGAAAATTATGGAAATACTTTTAAGGAGAATGTTCTATTGATTTTTATCTTAAATTTTGGATGACCTGATATGGAGAATGATAAGATTATGAAATTAAATGTTGGATGTGGTTTGGATTATAGGGAAGGGTGGATTAATTTGGACAGGGATAAAGACGCTAATGCCGACGTTGTTTTTGATTTGTCGAAATTATCTGAAAGAGAGAAATTGCCTTTTTCTGATAATTATTTTGAAAGAATAATTATGTTTGATGTGTTGGAACATTTTTTTGACCCACTTCCTATTTTGAAAGAATTGTATCGGGTTTGTAAAATTGGTGGGACGATTGAGATTAAGGTTCCATATGGGGTTAATTCTGTTAAGGCGCTGGAGCATAGGAGGATTTTTGTATTAGGTTCTTTTAATACACATAGTTTTGAAACTACTCATAGCGATGCTGGCGTAATAAGATTGAATATAAAAGAAATTAGAATATATTCCCAACTTTCTTCTGAGACGTTTCTTGGGAAATTTAAAAAATTTTATTATAATTTTTTTCTTTCGTTTATTAATTTATTAATAAAAAGAAGTGTCGCTTTTTATGATGATACTTTTTTGAATAGGTTACTTCCTAATACGAATATTTATGCGAAGTATGTTAAAGTAAAATGAGTGCTGCGTTATTTGACTGCTTCCTCATCACAATAATCTTTAAAAAAGGAATTTGAGGTAATTTGTTATGGAAGATATGAATTTTTATGAGGGAAAAAACGTTCTTGTTACTGGCGGGGCTGGGATGATTGGTCGGTATGTCGTCGACGATTTGATAAATAGGGGGGCAAATGTGAGAGTGGCGGATTTGTGTGATGAATCTCGAGTGCATCCTGATGCTGATTTCATAAAGGGCGATTTAAGATTTTATGATAATTGTAGGGATGCTTGTAGTGGGATGGATTATGTTTTTAGTTTAATTGGATTGAAATGTTCTCCGAAAACGGTTCAGGAAAGGCCATCTACTATAATGACTAATTTTCTTAGGTTTAATACAAATATGATGGAGGCTGCGCACAAGGAAGGTGTTGAGAGATATCTTTATACAAGCACTGTCGGTGTATATTCTCCTGCTGAAGTGTTTAAGGAAGAAGATGTATGGAAAGGTTTTCCTTCTAAAAATGATTGGTATGGGGGTTGGGCAAAGAGGATTGGTGAGTTACAATTAGAGACTTATGCTAAGGAATTTGAATGGGATAAAACTGCTATCGTTAGGCCTGCGAATGTTTATGGAGCTTATGATAATTTTGATGAAGGAAGTGCAATGGTTGTTCCTTCGTTAATTAGAATGGCTTTGTCTGGTGAAAGTCCGTTGGAGGTTTGGGGGGATGGAAGTCCTATTAGAGATTTTATTCACGCTAAAGACGTTGCTAGAGGTATGTTGATGGCTGTTGAAGATGCACCTGGACCTTTCTTGCCAATGAATCTTGGTAGCGGTTGTGGATATTCAATAAAAAATTTAGTTGATTGTGTTGTTGGTAATCTTGATGAGAAGCCTGAGGTTAAATGGTTGACGGATAAACCTTCGGGAGATAAGAAAAGAGTTTTTGATATTTCTAGGGCAAGAGATTTAATTGGATGGGGTCCTGAGATTTCTTTAATGGAAGGCATTAGGGATACTATGAATTGGTATAAGGAGAACAGAGACATTGTAGATAAAAGATATGATGTGTTTAAAGAAAATGAATAAGAAAATGTTGGTTTGTGGAGCGACTGGGTTTTTAGGTAGAAATGTCGCTGAGTATTTTGTTGGGAAAAGTGAGTATGAAGTGACTGGGACTTATTTTAAATCGAGTCCTTATGAAAATTCTGGCATTAATTTTGTCGAGGCTGATTTGACTAAAAAAGAGGATGTTGATAGAGTTGTTAGAGGCAAAGATGTTGTTGTTCAAATGGCTGCTACGACTTCTGGGGCTAAGGATATTATTAGTAGGCCATATATTCATGTTACTGATAACGCTGTTTCTAATCAATTGTTATTGAGGTCTGCCTTTGATAATTCTGTCGGACATTTTGTTTTTCCGAGTTGTACTGTTATGTATCCGCCGTGGAGCGACTCGCCTTTAAATGAAAGTGATTTTAGTGGAGAGGTTGAAGATAAATATTTTGGTGCTGCGTGGATGAAGGTTGGATTAGAAAAAACTTGTGAGTTTTTTTCAAGACTTGGTAGAACGAAGCATACAGTGTTTAGACATTCTAATGCTTATGGACCTTATGACAAATATGATTTAGAAAAGTCGCACGTTTTTGGAGCTACTGTTACTAAGGTTATGAAGGCGCCTGAGGGTTCCAATATTATCGTTTGGGGAGATGGCAAAGAAGAGAGGGATTTGCTTTATGTTGATGATGTTGTTTCATTTGTTGAGACCGCTATTGATAGGCAGATGAGTGCTTATGAATTGGTTAATGTAGGGTTGGGCAAATCTGTTTCTATTGGTGATTTAGTTGAAAAAGTTATTCGGGCGTCGGGAAAGAATTTGGGAATTGAATATGATACTTCGAGGCCTACAATAAAAACGAAGGTGGCACTTGATTGTACTAAAGCTAAAGAGGTTTTTGAGTGGGAGCCTCGAGTTAACTTAGAAGAGGGGATAGGAAAAACAATTGACTGGTACAGGAAGAATGTGAAGTGAACTATAATAATCTTTTTAAGTTAAATATTGTGGTGAATATTATGAAAGATATTGATTTGGCGACGGAGTACGATAAGGCTACTAAAAAGCTTGTTGATAAATATCCGGGCTATGCTTATTCATATGCTCAGTATCCTCATCAGGGGATGTGGTCTGGAGTGATTGGCGAGGCCGATTTGAAGAAAGCGTTAATTAATCTTAATGAGTATAAACCAGATACTCAATCACTTTTGTATGTGCATCTTCCTTTTTGTCCTAAGATTTGTTACTATTGTGCGTGTCCTAAACTTGAAAGTCATAATTATAAAAACGTGGAAGGATATTTAGATGGATTGCATGGGGAAGTAGATTTGTTTAAAGATTTTTTTGCGAGAAATTTGATAGACCCCAAGATTAAAGAAATACATTTTGGTGGTGGCTCTCCGACGTATTTGAGGAATAAGGATTTGGATTCATTAGTTGATTGTCTTAAGGGCATTGTTGATTTTTCTGGAATAAATGAATTTGCGATTGAAGTGGACCCGAGACAGGTGAATAAGAAAAGGATGGAATTTTTAAGTTCAATAGGAATTAGTAGGATTTCTTTTGGGGTTCAGGATTTTAATTTAGATGTTCAACGAGCAGTTAATAGAGTTCAGCCTCCTGAATTGATTGAAAAGCTTCTTGTTCCAGAGATAAGGAGTTATTTTAATGGTGTTAATTTTGATATTCTGCATGGTCTTCCGAGGCAAACTATTGGTTCGTTTAATGAAACTATTAGTAAAGTTATTGAGTTGTCTCCAGATAGAATTACTTTGATTAAGTTTCAATATGACCCTTGCGAATATCCTAATCAAAAAATGATAAATTCTGGTGAGCTCCCAACTGCATTAGACGATGTTATAATGTTTGAGCAATCTTCTGAGAGATTGATGAGAGAGGGTTATAAGAGAGTTGGATTTGAGCATTTTGTTCAGCCGACAGATAGATTGTATGAGTTATGGGAAAGTGGGAATTTTAATTGGAATCAAGGTGGTTATAGTGCTGGTGACGCTAACAAGATTATAGGCATTGGGCTTGGGAGTAGTAGTAGAATTACTGATGATTATTATTTTAAGAATGAAGGAACTTTGACTGGATATAATGAGAAAGTATCTGAAGGCAGATTTCCCGTCGAGAAAGGATGGAAGTTGAGTGAAGATGATAAGATTAGGAGGGATGTTTCTATGGGTATTAGAAGTAAGCTTGAGTTGGATTTTTGTGATATTGGAGAAAAATATAATATTAATTTTAATCGTTATTTTGCCGACGAGGTTTCAATGCTGGGAGATTTTGTCGATGATGGAATTATCAGATTGAGTGAGGATGTCCTTAAATTGACGGAGAGAGGTATGCCTTTTGTTGGTTATGTTTCGAAGGTTTTTGACGTGTATTAAGTGAAGAATTATATTCAAGTAATTATTTTAAGTTTTATTTTTAATTGAGAATATAGGAAATTTTTTCCTGTTAGAATTTCTTTTATGAGAAGTAGTGCGTAGATTAGAAGTTTTATTGGATTTCTTTTAAGGGCGTAGAATTTTCTATGGAAGGAGAAGTTGATTAATGATAATTCTTTTTTGAATTCTGGGTGATTAAAGAAATTTTTTTTGAATTTGCTGATTTTGACTAGGGGGATTGATACGAATGCTGTGTTATTTTTGTTTACGAAGTTTGCGGTTTTGTTTTTGTAGTTTTCTTTTATTGTTTCGTAATTATTTATGAAGAAATTTTTTGTGACCATAATTTGATTCGGATTGAGTAAAGATTGGTAATCTCTGCCTGGGAAGTTTCCCCAAGGGACGAAGCTGAATTGCGCGTATGTGCCTATGCTGTTTGAATGAAGAAAGTAGTCGCAACAGCTTATTTCTTTATTATTTTTTTCTAAGGAATATACCTGTAATGTTTCTTTATATTTTGATTGAAGTTTTGGGTTGTCGACGAAGGTTATGTAATCGTAGTTTTTTATTTTTTCAAAGAGTTGTTTTTTCGGTAGGTTCATTAATTTTTTGTTGATGTTGATGATTGCCTTGTTTTGTTTTGGGATGTTGTTTTGGCAGAATTTGCCTTTTGTTTCTTTTATGAAGTTTGATAATTGGATGTCGAAATTGAAATCTTTGATGATTTTTTCGTAGGCATTTTTGGTTATTTCTTTTCTTTCTTTTTCGTGTGTTAGATAATATTTTATTTTTTCTATTAATTCTTTTTCGTTTCTGAAGAATATTATTTCTTTGTTTTCTTTGAATAGAGCTTCTAATTGAGGGGTGTATTCTACTATTGAAAATGCTTTGCAAAGACTTGATTCGTAGAATCCTCCTGTGTGATGCGGAATGTTTAGTTGGTTTTTTGAGAAGCATATATTAATTTTTGATTGGCAAGTTGTTTTTATTCGGTCTTGGAAAGATAAGAGTCCTTTGTAATTGTTTTTTACCGTTGGGTAATCGTTCCAATTTGGGATTCCAAATACTGATATATTTATATTATTTTTAATCAAGAATTCTATCCATTTTACTCTGTCTGCTTTTGGACTTGCTATTAAAGACACGTCGTATTTTTTTTCGTAATCTGTTTTTTCTTTTACTGGTTTTATTACTATAATAAATTTCGTATTTTTTAAGCCGTCTTCTTCGTATTTTTTTATATAGTCATTTTGACCCACGAAGACATAATCAAAAAATATTGCGAGATATCGAATTTTGTAAAAAGTTAAATCGTCGTCTCCAGAAATTAATACTGATTTAGTTTTTGGGGAGAGGGTTTTTAATTTGGTTAGTAGCGATAGGAGATTTAAATCATAATACATGCTGTCGTAGACGAATAAGTATTCGGGGGTTTCTTTAGTGCATATTTCTAATATTATTTTTTCAGTTTTTTCTTTTCCGTTTTGTCGATATATATTTTTTAGGTTTAGCCAGATTAGATTGTCGCTGCTTTCTTTTAATGGTTCTTCCCATACGCAATTTGGGTGACCCTTTTCGCTCGTGGATGCGATTGCCATTATAGTTTTAGTTAATTTTTTCATTATATTTTAGTGTGTTGTTCGGTGTTTTAAGTATTTCGTTGTTTTTATTTTAATAAGGAAAATTGGGTTGTACAAATCTTTAAAAATTATGCTGGTTTAAAGTTGGATGGAAAAGGATGCTAAAATTTATGTTGCAGGACATAATGGACTTTTGGGGTCGGCGATAAAGAGGAGGTTGGAGAGAGATGGGTTTAGTAATATTATTTGTCGGAGTTCGTCTGAGCTTGATTTGAGGAATCAGAGTGTGGTTGAGGACTTTTTTAGGAGGGAGCGACCGGAGTATGTTTTTGATGCTGCAGCGAAGGTTGGTGGGATTCAGGCGAATATGAATTTTGGCGCGGATTTTATTTATGATAATTTGCAAATTCAGACTAACTTAATTCATTTTTCTTATAAATATGGAGTTAAGAAGTTTGTCTTTTTTGGGACTAATTGTATGTATCCGAAAGATTATGAGCAACCGATGAAGGAAGAGGATATGCTTAGTGGTGCTTTTGAGCCGACTAATGAGCCGTATGCGGTTGCTAAAGTTGCGGGTTTTAAAATGTGTCAGGCTTATCGGAAACAGTATGGTTGTGATTTTATTAGTATTGTTCCGGCGTCGCTTTATGGACCCTATGATAATTTTGATGCGGCGAGTTGTCATTTGATTCCGGCTTTGATTAGGAAATTTCATGATGGGAAAGTCGAGGGGAAAGAGTTTGTTGAATTGTGGGGAACTGGGAAGCCGAGGAGAGAATTTTTGTTTATTGATGACGTCGCTGATGCGGTTATGTTTTTGGTTGAAAATTATAAATCTGGGGAATTGATTAATGTTGGATATGGAGAGGATTATAGTATTTTAGAGATTGCCAATATTGTTAAAGAGGTTGTTGGATTTAAGGGAGAGATTAGGCATGATTTGAGTAAGCCCGATGGAATGATGAGAAAGTTTTTGGATTCTGGGAAGATGAAGGGAATGGGGTGGGAAGCTAAGACTAATTTGAGAGATGGGGTTAGAAAAACTTATGAATATTTTTTGGAGAATGAAATTTTTTTATTTCACAAATGAGACATATCGTGTTCTCTGAGTCTTGCTTGAATGTCCATGTAGTTGTCGATGAGTTCTTGTTGAGTAAATGCTTTTCCCCATGGTGCGTTTTTTTCGTATTCGAAAGTTAGCGTCGGTGTTTCGGTTTTGTATCTACCGAAAAGATGCATACTTTTTTCCCAATTCGTATCGATGTTTTTTATGCCATATTTTTCTGGATTATTGAAGACATCTGTAGCTGGTCTGACTGTGAAAAGGGATAAGTATACTAAATCTGGTTTTGTATCTTCAATAAAATCCCATGTTTTTTCAACTATGTCACTTGGTTCTCCAGGGAGTCCTAAAATCATATAAACTCTTGATTCAATTCCGTTTTCCCTGAGAAGGCCTATTGTTCTTCTTGTATCTTCAACTTTTATTTTTTTATTGATGGTATTGAGTGCTTGTTGAGAAACACTTTCTGCACCGAGTCCGAGTGCTACGCATCCTGATTCTTTTGCGAGTTTTGTTATTTCTGGAGTTAGAGAATCGACTCTGGTTTGTCCTCTCCATAATATATTTGTGTCTGCTATTGCTTCAAGATAAGGTATGGCTTTTTTTGCGTTTGGTGGGATTCCTATTTCGTCTAATAGGTTAATGCCTCCTATGCCGTAATTTTTTTTTAGGTATTCTATTTCTTGTTTGATTTTATCTGGATTATTATATCTTGTTCCTTTATCGAATTCTTTTGTTTGTGGCATAGCACAAAATGCACAGCTGTATGGGCATCCTCTACTGAAAAGTGTGGTTGTTCCCAAAATATCTTCATATTTGTGACCGTCTTTTATTGTCATCATCCCTTCTCTTGAAGTAGTGGATTTTGGGAGGAAATGTCGACGAGAAAATGGATAATTGTTTAGATTTATTTTAGAATCTTGTTTGTAAATTTGTTGTAATCTGCCTTTTTCGAAATCTGTTATTGCTTGTTTTATTGATTCTTCTCCTTCTCCGATTATTAGCGAGTCGAAATGATTTAGTGTTTCTTGAGGGTAGGTGACCGCGTGAGGACCTCCTGCGATTTGTTTTGTTCGTGGATAATGTGTAGCTATTTGTCTTGCTATATCTTTTTGTTCTTCGAAATCAAGAGTGTATATTGAATGCAGGAAAATGTCGCATTCTGGGATGTGTCTATGTGCGAATTCTCTTTTTATTACTCTTAAGTAAATTAATTTTGGATTTACCTTGTTTCCAAATTCTGATTCAATGTGTGTTAGGAGATATAGTTGTGTGTGAGGGTCTCCTCTAAATGGGTCGTTTAAATAATCGCTACTTGGTGTAATAAATCCTATATCTATCATTTTATATTCCGTAATCTCTTGCATCTATATTTATTCTTAATGGTGTTTTTTGTTTTCGTACATTTAATGGTCTTCCGTCGATGACTAGTTCGTCTATTGGTTGATTGTGGTATTCGAATATTTTTTCTGCTACATAGTCTTGGTCCATACCCCACTTGTATTCTTGTTTAGTTCTTGTTCTTGTTATGTAAACGTCTAAGATTGAAATGTTATGTTTTGTGGCTTCCATCTTTAATCCTTTTGAAAAGCCGGCTAATCCTGCTTTTGATGCGGTGTAAATACTTTTATTATTTTTATTCTCTAATGCTATAAT
>JAHIEP010000114.1 GCA_018901375.1 Nanobdellota archaeon | reverse complement strand
TGATCCATAAAAATAAAAAACAACTACTTGTTTAAGAAATTTTCCAAATCATCCTCCAAAAACATTTCCATCATTCTAGAATTATAGGTATTCGGATGAATTTCGAACGCATCGCCTAGACTTTTCTTCATTATAGTATATCCAAACCCATCTGTCAACCAAATCAATTCTATCCCGTTGGAATTTAATTTCCTATTAACTTCTCCATAAGACCTTTTAATTTCAGTCGGCTTAGAACCCGTATTTGTATAAAAATTAACTTCTATTCCAATAATAATCTTCCCATTACGAAGAATTGCAAAATCTACTCTTTTTGCCTGCCTACTATCTCCCCCATAGGGAATATTTTCTTCCTCAACTAATCTCAAATTAAAATTCTTCTTATTTAAATTATTTACAATTAACTTTAATTTATTTCGAACAAAATCCACATAGGCACTCCCCCCAGAATTCTTCCTTTTATGGGTTTCTAATCCAATAAGAATGCCTTTATAAAATTCATTGAGATTCTTTGATTGTATGACATTATCAAAACCTACCCCCTTTAATGCATCTAAGAATTTATTCATTTCTTCTTCGTCATCAATATTTAATGCAAGTTTTTTTAAATTTATTTTATCCTCCCATGTGATAAAATTGTCAGGAGTATGTGCCAAAAGCCTAAAACAAATGCTGATTATTTTTCCTGGCACATCAGAAGATAATAAAGAATCTCTTAAATAAGTATAAGGATTGTCTTGATTAATTAGATCCTGAACAAAATCAACTTCCATTTTAGTTAAATTAAGCTCATCTCTTATTCTCTGCCAATTTATAAAATCGTCCCGCTTGATCATCCCAGGAATAATCGAATTCAAAAACTCTTCAACGAAATCTTCTCTTTTTATTTCTCTGCTTTTTAACATATTAATAATTCGTAATTACAACTTCTTTAATCTTTCTCCTTCCACTAGACACAGAATTAATATTCCGCCTAGCATAAACAAGGTGAATATTATAATCCCTATACAAATCCTTAATGAATTTCGTATCACTATTAGAATGCATAACCAAACATCCCTTCTTATCCAATTTCTTAAAAATCTCAAACAAATCTTTTTGCTCCTTATCTAAAAAACTATCTTTCGAATAAGTTGTAAAACTAGACTTCTTTAATGGATAATATGGAGGATCGAAATAAATAAAATCCTCTTTCTTCGCCTTTTTCAAAACCTTTTCAAAAGATTGAGCCTTAATATTAACACTCTTCAATAATTCAGAAATAACCCTAAGTTCTTTTTCCTGACAAATCCCTGGATTTTTATAAGAACCAATTGGAACATTAAACTGCCCCTTAGAATTAACCCGATACAATCCATTAAAACAAGTTCTATTCAAATAAATAAATCTAGCCGCACGAGATATCTTTGACATAACTTCAGGATCTTCTTTTCGAGTGATATAATACAATTCCTCAGAATGCTTTTGTTGATATTTTTTCAAAAGAATAATTAGCTCTCCAACACTATTTTTTATAACTTCATAAGTATTGATCAATTCCTCATTGGTATCAGAAATGAAAACTTTCTTAATCTTTTTAGTTTGTTTAAGATAAAGCATAACAGAACCAGCCCCAACAAATAGCTCATGATAATTCTTAAAATTCTTAGGAAATAATTTTTCCAACTGAGGAATCAATTGACGCTTACCTCCAGCCCACTTTACAATTGCTAAACCACCTTCCTTAATCATAATCAGAATAACCAAAACTTCTTTTTAACACTTTCCTCCCTACTATCTAATCCCAAACAAAGCCCACACAAAAACCAAAACAAAAATCCGTGTTAACCACAAAATCCTGTCCCTAATCCGTATTCCATTGCCCTGAACCCACGAAAATCCCTATCCCAAAATCCCCTCAATCACTCATCCCTTCCGAGCCGAAACCCACATAGCCTCAAAATACTTCTTATAAGATTCCGCAACATCCTTATCCTTAATCAGAATCGCAATCGGATTCACCTTCCAAATAATCAATGCCACATTCTCCCCCCAAATATTAATCGCCAACGGATTCGCATACTTCGACGAAATATACCGAACCTCCGATAACGAAACCTTCCCCAACTTCTCATTCGCAATAATTCTAACCTTTACCTTCTTCTTAACCCGACCCTCATCATACCACTTAAAATAAAACGGCAAAACCTCAAACGCCTTCCGACTCGCCCCAAGAATCAAAACCTCTCCCTTCTCCCCCAACTGACTCTCAAAAATATTCTTCAACCCTTCCTTCCCACTATAAAACAAAGTCTCCTGCTTATTAGTAACCTTCATAAACATAGCCTCCAAATCAGCCAACCCCTCACCCAAATCTCGTTGCTTCTCATCCAAAATCTCACCAAGCCTCTTTGGATTAACCGCCTCAAAATGCTTCCGATTATTATTAACAATATATCCAATCAAACCTTTCTTAATCAGTCTAAGCGTAACATCATAAACATTCCGTCGATGAATACCAGTCTTCTTCGCAATCTCCCCAGCCAAACTCGAACCATGCTCAAGCAACATCAAATAAACCTCAGACTCATTCCTAGTCAAACCAATTCCTTCCAAAACCTTATTGCTCGATAAAGCTGGAACTTTCGTTCCCAATTTAGAGGGTACACTATTATGTGTCAAATCCATATCAAAAACAAGTCAACAATCTTTATAAGTTTTAGGGTAACACTTATCACCACATTAATTTATATACTAATTTACTCTAAATAACATGGCAAAGAAAGCATATTTCAAACAAAGAACAAACGCAAAAATAAAAGACCTTCACGTAAGAAGCGTCAACAATCAAAGAAACCTAGTGGAACAAATATACAACCTAGACCAAGACAACCAAGCCCTTCTCCTCTACGCTCAACTAGTCCCAGGACAATATCACAAAAACACAATCTACGACAGCCAAGCCTCAAGAAAATGTTTCAAGCACGGCGACTACGTCCACATCCCACACCCAACAACAAAAACAGATTGCTACAACTCATCAACAACCCCCCTAATCCTAAGAAAAGAAGCTCTAAGCAAACTCGAAACAATCCCCGAAGAAAACATCTTCTCCCAAGGAATCAGCTTCAGACCAAACTGGGGCGACCGAACAAAAAGAGTCATCCCATATATCTTCGCCGCACACGCCCTAAAACTTTTCGCCTATTCAGAAAACTCCGAAGAACCAATAAAAACAAAAATATACAGCGACGCCAAAAGAGCAAAACAAGAAGGAGCAACCGCACTAGTCCAAGTCCCTTCACGTAGAAAAGACGTCCCTCATTACATATTCAAAATAAATGGTATACCAGCAGTAAGAAGCCAAGACAACCTAGCCACAGTCCTAACCCTAAAACCAGGAACATTACAAGATTCGACAGGAAAACCAGTTAGTCAAAGAGTAATGCACGATGTAACAAATTTCAGATTCACCTACGAAACAGACCAAGAAAATTCTAACATAATAACCTTCTACCCTCACGACATCGCTGCATACATCGCAATAATAAAAGACCAATACAAGCAACACAATCTAACCCCACTAGAAATGAACCCATTCCCAATCTTCAGCAAAAACCTAATAGAAAACTACTACAAAAAATTAGAAAACAATATCCTCATCCTCGACAAATCAATAACAAGAAAAGACAAACTAAGAAAACTTCACCTAGCAGAAAAAAACATTTTATTAGCAAGAGCAATCAGAACACTCGGCCACGACAAAACCGCATTCTGGGACCCAAGCAGAGATGGAAAACTCAAAGATTATAATTGGAGCATTTAATCACCTCAAAAACAATTCAACCCTCAACATCAAACCTAAGCAACACCATCAACTTCACATCCGCTAAGATAACCATCTCTCTCACCAAGCTCACTCAAATACGCACCAGCATTCATAACATCGCTAAAATTTATTAAAATCATACCACAAGCTTCACCGCTTCTAATCTTCCTTTGTTCTACCCCACCATCGTACATCCTACCAGCCCACTCCATCACCTTTTCCTTTGTAGCAAATCCAGCATAACCATGCTCATACGCCGCCTTACCCAGCCTTAACATATTCATAAATTCCGACGTGGCCTCCTCTCCAAATTCCTCAAGAACAATCCTTTCTAATCTTTCATCAAACGGAATAACCTCGTTAGCCATATAAAAAAATAGAATAAACATTTATAAGAATATATGTTCCACAATATACCATGAAACTAAATCAAAACGAAGTTTTGGAATCTAAGTTTTTTCTACTTTGCCTCAACAGAGGTACGCCAAATGGGCGGAAGAGAAATTTCTTTTTTTCTAAAAAAGAAAGAAATCAATGCACCACCTAGTCATCGACACCGAAACAACCGGACTCTCCCCAAACTTCAACAAAACCCTAACCGTAGGCCTCCTCCTAGCCGACATCAAAAAAACCCACCTCAACATCCTCGAACACAACCATATCTTCATCAAACACGCCCACTACAACCCAAACCCCCAAGCCCTCGCCGTCAACAAAATCAACCTCGAACACCACAACCTTATAGCCGTCCCACCCTACACCGCCTGCAACCAAATCAACACATTCATCGAAGACAACTCCCTCCAACAAACCCCACTCCTAGGCCACAACATCGCATTCGACAAAAACTTCCTCTCCGCCCTCTTCGACCAAGCACAACAACAAGGGAAGTTGGTAAGAAACCCTGGTTTCTTACAGTTCCACCACCAATCTTTCGACACAATGCAAACATGGAGACACTTAAGAAAAAACGGAACCGTACCATCACATCTCAAAGCAAACCTTGGAACAATCGCAGACTTCTTCGACATCGACTACACCAAAGCCCACGACGCCCTAGCCGACTGCAAAATCACCGCCCAAGTCTATCACAAAATGCTAAAGATAATCTGAGATTCCGAAAGACATTTAAACTATACAATCTTTATAATATTACAAATTCCTTCGGGATACGCTTAGCTTGCTCGCATAGACAGGCTAAGGAAAAATTAATCTAAAAACAAAATCGCGTCAATTTTTTAAATTCGCGTTAATTCGCGTCCCATTTATCATGCACACAAAACTTCATTTTCCAAACCCCACCTCGAAAGACAAGGCAAGCCTATGTTTCTAAATCCGCGAGAATCCGCGGCTAAAAATAATTTCCTTACCTCTCTCTAAAAAACAAAACCATAATTCTTAAGAATTAAATCCAATCAACTACCGCTTCCCAAACATAACCTCAAGATTAATCAAATCCCTAACTCTATCCTGCCTAAACATCTCCCCATAACCCAAATCATCAACATGCCTACAAATACCCTCAAGCTCCTCGACAACCTCACTAGTTCCATAATACCCACTAGGATTATCCCTCGAAAAAATACCACAAGAATAAACGAATTCCTCAGCATCACAATAAACCTCTCTAAAATAAAAATCACTACCTTCAAACAACTGAACACCGACGTGATACTCCTCCCCAACCTTCACAACCAATTTCTCATCTCCACGAAGTTTCATCCCACCTAGAAACATTCACCCTTTATAAAAATTATTATAATCAACAGTATCTCCGATACTCATAAACAAAGTAAATCCAACTACCAACTTAAAATAATCCTAAAACCAATAACAAACCCCAAAAACAAAAATCCATGCAAGTTAGCATGCCCCAGCCAATATTAATCCAAAATTGGCGAGGGTACCGTCTCAAGTCCGTTTAAGTCCGTCCCAAGTCCGTTTAAGTCCGTTGTAAGAAATTCACTAAGCCAAGCCACATAACCCAATCACCCTCGACAAACTAAAAAATTTCCCAAAT
>JAHIEP010000113.1 GCA_018901375.1 Nanobdellota archaeon | reverse complement strand
TTTACGCTGCGAATCTGACTGCTATAAATTAACTCAGTAGGTATCTCTGCTGAGGTGAATTGTTGGCTGGTGTTAGGATGGGTTGGTAGTGAATTTTTTGTAGAAGTTTTAAAAGGAGGGTTTGCTGTTTTTTGGGATGGTAGATTTGGTTGCTGTTGTGCAAGGGGGATTGTTTATATTGGAAGAGATTGTTCTAGTAAAAAGTTTGTAAATGGGGGTGCTAGTAAGTGTATTAGAGATTATTTTATGACTGAATCTGAAAATCTCGAGAGTGGGTTGTACGATAACACTTTTTGTGGGGGTGCTCGTTATAGCTATTGTGAGTCTGAGGTTGGGGATAGAAATTCTGAGAAAGTTGAGTTTTTTGGAAGTTTTTCTTTTCATAAACTTGGTGATTTGAAGAAGGCGCTTAAGGTTCATACTGATTTGTATGGGAAGATTTAAATACCTATCAATTGATAAGTATCTATGGAACAGTTGTTGGGAAAGAAAAAGGAAAGTGTTGTGAGGATGTTTCGTTCTCCTACCTTGGAGACGGTGAAGATGGTTGAGAGAATTATTGATGATTTTAGCGGGGAGTTTCGGAAGACGGCGTTGTGGGAGAGGTTGCCGAGGAAGGTGATGTGGTCGACGTATCTTGAGATTTTGAATTATTTAGTGGAGATTAATAAGATAGTTGTTTCGGAAGATGGGGTGATTAGCTATATTTGGAATCCGGAGTTGGTGAAGAGGGTGCGTTTTAGGAAGTCTTATTAATTTGTTTTTTGATGTTGTTTTATGAAAGAGGTTAGAGTTAAATTTCTTAGTGATAGGTTGGAGCGGGAGTATCTTGGTTTGTCTGATGATGATAAGTTAAAGAAGAGAATCGATTTCGTTATTAGTTGACTGAAGGAGAATCCGAGTTTTGGGAGGCCGATTGCGAAAAAGTTGATTCCGAAAGAATATAGGGAGCAAGGGATTAAGAGTGCTTATTGGGTTGGGCTGAGTAGGGATTGGAGGTTGATTTATAGTTTGACGTCGGAGAATGAAGTTGAGATTGTGGCGATTATTTTGGAGTGGTTTGTTAGGCATAGGGATTATGAAAGAAGATTTGGTTATGGATAGATTTAGATATGTGTTAATGCATAATGTTTATGGTTAATATTACTATGGCGATTCCGGATGATTTGTATCGGAAGATGAAGTTGATGAAGGAGCGTGGATTATTTTGCTTTGGCTTTGAAGTTGGGTGTTTCTATTTGGAGTAATGATAAGTTGTTGAAGGGGCAGGAGGCTGTGGAGGTTTTGAATACTATGGAAGTTATGGGTTTTTGGAGAATCAGTAATTTTTTAAAGTGTGAATGTTTGTATTTGATATGAAAGGTTTTCAGTTTAAGATTTTTCTTGAAGGGATTTCTCCGAAGATTTGGAGAAGGTTCGTCGTCGGTGATTCTTTAAGTTTTGATGATTTTCACGGGGTTATTCAGAGGGTTATGGGGTGGGAGAATTATCATCTTTATGAGTTTGATGTTGGCGGAGTGAAAATAACTCCGGATGATGGCGAAGCTGATTATGATTTTTTGGATTCTAAGAAGGTTTCTCTTCGAGACTATTTGAAAGAGAAGCAACGATTTAATTATCTTTATGATTTTGGAGATTGCTGGAGACATAGGATTGTCTTTGAGAAGATTGTTGATTGTGAGGATCTTCCTAAGTGTGTCGACGGGGAGAGGGCTTGTCCGCCTGAGGATTGTGGAGGGGGTTGGGGATATGAGGAGATGATGGAAATTTCGAAAGATAAGAAACATCCAGAGTATGAAGAGAAAATTGTTGAATGGCTTGGTGAAGATTTTGATTTTGAGAAGTTTGATTTGGAAGAAGTGAATAAGGGGTTGGGAGTCAGTTCTTTTTGGGAAGAAGGGGGTAGGGTTGAGTCGGTTGATGTAAACTCTCCTGAATTTAAGGAGTCCATGAAGTATTTTAAGCAAGAGAATGAGAGCTTGGATTTTGAGTGTGCTCTGTGTGGAAAGAAAATTGGGGGACATAATAAGTATTGGCATAAGGGGATGTGTGATGATTGTGATTTGGTGGGTTGATTTTTGTTGACAATCATTAATTTTTTAAAGTGTGGATGTTTGGGTTTTGTATGGAAGTTGAAATGTTGCGGGAAGAGAATATGCAGCTGAAGAGGGCGTTGGCGGTTTGTATGAATTGGCCTTTGATTAGGCGGCTTGATGCTGCGATGCAGAGAATTGATTCGGATGAGTTTGTTGGTGAAGAGGAGTTTTTTAGAGATTCTCCGATAGTTGTTTGATTTTTTTGAGAGTTAATTGATTTAGATATTTTTGTTGTTCGTTTTTGTGGAGGATGTCTAAAAGGAGGATTTTTACTTGATTATTTTGAATGAAGTAGTAAATTCGGTAGCTTCCTAAGTATAGTTCTCTGAGTCCGTTGAAGATTCCTAATGGTTTGTCGCCTTGGATTTGTAGTGATTTGTCTAGTTTTCGATAATTTTTTTGGAATTCTTTGTCGAAGATTAATTCGTATTCTATGTTTTATTATGGAGGAAATTATGTTTTTAATTATTGTGTTGTGAATAGAACAGGACAACCACTAACTTTAAAAACCGACTTTGATACGATATATTTATCTGAGATGGAAGTTTCTGTCGAGGTTAAACTAACTAAATTAAAAAAATATAAAATGGCTAAAGAAACATTAAAAATGTATCATTATCTATTCTTGGGAGACTAAAGAATGGCTAAAGAAAAACCAGGAATGAATGTTGTTTTCGTTGGACACGTTGACCAGGGAAAGTCTACTTGCGTTGGGCGAGTTTTCTTCGAGGGTGGCGCGATTTCCGAACAGGAAATGAAGAAGTTCAGGGAAGAGGCAGCAAAGCATGGTAAAGCAGGTTTCGAGTTTGCGTATTTTACTGATAATCTGAAGGAAGAGCGAGAGAGAGGGGTTACTATTAATCTTTCTTATAAGAAGCTTATTACTCAGAAATATGAAGTTACGATAATCGATGCTCCGGGGCATAAGGATTTTGTTAAGAATATGATTACGGGTGCTTCGCAGGCGGATGCGGCCTTCTTAGTTGTTGGATGTGAAGACAGTGTTCAGCCTCAGACTAAAGAGCACGTTTGGTTACTTCGAACTATGGGTGTTAAACACTTAGCAGTTCTTATTAACAAGATGGACGTTGTTAAATATGACGAAGCTCGATTTAATAAGACTGTTGAGGAAGTTAAGGCGGTTATTAAGCAGGCTGGATATAAACCAGATGAGGTTCCTTTCATTGCAGGTTCTGCTTTGATGGGCGATAACATGGCTAAGAAGACTGACAATATGCCTTGGTATAAAGGACCAACTGTTCTTGAACAGTTTGATAAGTTCCCTGCACCAGAGAAACCAACAAATTTGCCGATGCGTATGCCTATCCAAGATGTCTATGAGATTACTGGTATTGGTACTGTTCCTGTAGGAAAGATTGAAACGGGTATTATGAAAATCGGTCAAAAGGTTATTGTATTACCAGGACGATCTGGAACTGGAATTACGGGTGAAGTTCGAAGTATTGAATCTCATCACGAGCAGTTGAAAGAAGGCGAAGCTGGAGACAATGTTGGTATCAACATCAGAGGTGTTGGTAAGAAAGACATGGCTCGAGGGGACGTTATTTGCGACGCTGCTAACCCTGCTAAAATAGTTGAAGAGTTTGAAGCACAGATTGCTGTGATTAATCATCCAACTGTTATTGCTAAGGGATATACACCAGTCTTCCATGTTCATACGGCTCAGGTTCCATGTCAATTCGTGGAGCTTAAGGCTAAGTTGGATCCTGCAACTGGACAGGTTGTTCAAGAGAATCCCGATTTCCTAAAGAACGGAGATGTTGCTATTGTAAGAATCAAACCTATCGGAAATTTAGTAATGGAAGCAGTTACGGACAATCCGTATATGGCTCGATTTGCTATCCGAGATGCTGGTGTTACGGTTGCAGCAGGTGTTTGTAAATCTCTCGTTGAGAAGAAGATTTAATTCTTCTATTTTTTATTTTTTTATTAATTTCCTTTGGGGCTTAATTGTCTCGTTGGTTTATGATTTTTATTGTTTGTGACTGGGGTGTATAAATTTTTATATATAATTTTTGTAAATGGATTTTGTTTTGGGTTGTGTAGTTTGCGTGGGGGTGTTATAGTACGTGGATGAACGCAGATGAATTTTTGGGTTGGGGGAGAAGTATATTTTTTGTTTGAGTGTAACTTGGCGAGTATAAAAATTGGGTGGGGAGATTTGGGCGGATTTGGCGGATGGGGGCGGATTTTTTAGTTTGTCTATGGTGATTGGGTTATGTAACTTGGCTTAGTGAATTTTTTATGAACGGACTTACATGGATTTGGAACGGACTTACATGGACTTTTTTGAGTTAGGGGAGAAGTATATTTTTTG
>JAHIEP010000112.1 GCA_018901375.1 Nanobdellota archaeon | reverse complement strand
TTTAATCGAACAACATTCCTTACAACTACACTTCTTCCCCGAACCAAAATGCCCAAACACGTCCTTAACAATACACCAACAAAACCCATCTGCCAACCTAAAAATTTTCTCCCGACCCCGCCTCTCATAAGCAACAACACCCGAACTCTCCAATAACTTCAACTGATGAGAAACCGCCGAAAGACTCAACTTTTTCCCAAAAATATCATAAATTTCACCAACATTCCTAGAACCTTCCGTCAAAGACAAAACAATCCTCAATCGAGTCTCATCTGCCAAGCTAGAAAAAAATTGCAAAACCTTTCGATTTACCTTAACCATAATAGTTTAATGATTGCTCAACTATTTAAACATTTCTGAAAACACCACTCATTTAAATCTCTTCAACATCAAAGAATTACCAACAACAATTAACGAAGAGGCAGCCATCAACAAAGCCCCAAATTCAGGTCTCAATCTAATACCAATAGGCATCAAAACACCCGCAGCAACAGGAATAGCAATAATATTATAACCCGCAGCCCACCACAAATTCTGTTTCATCTTTTTTCTAGTCTCCTTACTCAGCCTTATCAACTTAACAACTTCTAAAGGATTATTTTTAACAAGAACAACATCGGCCGACTGAACCGCAACATCAGTTCCCGCACCAATAGCAATCCCAATATCAGCCTGAGTCAAAGCAGGTGCATCATT
Source organism: Nanobdellota archaeon (assembly GCA_018901375.1). Taxonomy (GTDB): domain Archaea; phylum Nanobdellota; class Nanobdellia; order Pacearchaeales; family GW2011-AR1; genus JAGVXH01. The sequence goes on along the minus strand of JAHIEP010000112.1, from coordinate 3,477 downwards.
GATCCCATCACCAACCATCGCCACCTTCCCCTTAGCCTGAAGCTCCTTTACTTTATTGACCTTATCCCCAGGAAGAACATTAGAAAAATAAATATCTATTCCCAACCTAGAAGAAACATATTCAGCAGACTCTTTATTATCACCCGTAATCATCGCAGTTTTAATATTCATTTCCTTAAGTAATCTAATTGTTTCCTTCGACTCTTCACGAATAATATCTGATAAAGCAATAACTCCAAATACCTTATTTTTATCAGAAACATAAATAACAGTCTTGCCCTGACTTGCAAGTTTTTCAACATCCTTTTGAAAAGTATTCCCAATTTTAAATTGCTCCATTAATGCAGTATTCCCAACAAAAAATTCCCTGCCCCCAACAACACCTCTTGCACCTTTTCCAGGTATAGCTTTAAAATTAGTCACTGCAAAAATTTTCATCTTCTGCTCATTAGCTTTTTTAATTATCCCTTTACCAATTATATGCTCTGAATTTTGCTCAATCGCAGCAGCATAACCCAAAGTCTGCTTATCCCCAACAATATCTGTAACCTCAAAAACCCCCTTAGTCAAGGTTCCAGTTTTATCAAAAACAACATAATCCAACTTTTCAGCAATTTCGACAGCACTCATATCCCGAATTAACATCCCACTCCTAGCAGCCAATGTCGTAGATATCGAAGTTACAACCGGAATTGCCAAGCCAAGGGCATGAGGACAAGCGATAACCACAACAGTAATTGCCATAGTCAAAGCAAAAACAAAATCCTGACTCGATAAAAATGCCCAAAATAAAAAACTCAAAGTCCCGATAGTTATAGCAGATATGGTCAAATAATGAGCCGCTATATCCGCCATTTTCTGAGTTTCAGGCTTAGAAGATTGAGCCTCTTTAACAAGTTCTATAATTTGATTCAAAGCTGTATCTTTACCAGTTTTAGAAACTTTAACCCTAATACTTCCATTAAAATTTATACTTCCCCCAATAACCTTATCATTTATTTTTTTAGATATTGGTTTAGACTCCCCAGTTATCATAGATTCATTAACACTTGTCTCACCCTCGATAACGACACCATCAACCGGAATTTTCTCACCAGGCTTAATTAAAACGACATCTCCAATCTTTAACTCCTCAGTCGAAACCTCAACAACTTTAGACCCCCTTACTAAATTTGCATTCTTGGGAATAAGTTTCGCAAGCTCCCCCAAAGCCCCAGAACTAGCTACAATCGCCTTCATTTCCATCCAATGTCCAAACAATAAAAATAAAGTTAATGTAGAAATCTCCCAGTAAAAATCTGGTGCATCAAATAAAAACGTCGCTCCCACACTATAAAGATAACCTGCTGATAATGCAACAGTTACTAAGACCATCATCCCAAGTCTTTTTTTTGCAAGCTCTTTTTTCGCCCCAGAAAAAAAAGGCCATCCTCCCCACAAAACAACAATTGAGGCAAGAACAAACAAAACAAACCTATCTCCTGTAAATGCCAAAGAAAAGTTAAGCCATTTTTGAATCGTGGGAGATAATGCAAGAATTGGAATAGTTAATAATAAAACTATTAAAAATTTATTTCTGAACATTGTTACACTATGCCCCGCATGCCGCCCTTCTTCATGCTCACCATGATTCACATGGGCACTCATTTCACCATTATGAATAGCCTTACTCATTTCCATTTCAAAATCAAAAAAATAAACAAATATCCTATCTACGCAAACCTATTATAAAAATAAGCAACCAACCAACCACAGATAAAACCAATTACTCCAGCCTCGATAATTCCAGTTATTATTCCAAGAACGCTTAAATCAAAAAACATATGCCACTGCATCATCATATCAACAGCACCCATATAAATTCCAAAATTTCCAGCTATCCCAAGTAAAAGCATACATAACCCAGATAAAATCGCCAAACTATACCCTAAAGCCTTTGTATCTAATTTTTGTTTCATTCAATCAACCTCCTTTCACCCTACTTCTTTCTAGATATTTCCTTAAGCAACCAAGCAATTATCAAAACAAGAATAATCAAAACCAACAAACCAAAAACCCAACCATAAAACATTCCACCATAACCATAACCACCGAACATCATATTCCCCATCATAGAATAATCCCCACCAACATCTGCGACAGCAAAACCAGTCAAGCTAATCAAAACAAAAACCAATAACGAAGCAAGCCTCATTTTTTCCATACTATATTATATAATCCCAACAATATAAACCTTCCGTTAACAGCGTCGTCAACAAAGACCATCAATCACCTTACGCAACCTCTCGTCAACAACCAAAGCCGTCTCAGTCAACTCGTCATTCTCAACAACCCCAATCACATTTGCCGGAGATATAACCGAAACAAAAACCTCGCCACCAAACTCATAAACAACAACATTACACGGCAACAACAAGCCAACATCCATCTCCTTCAACAAAATCTCATGAGCAAACTTCGGATTACAAGCCCCCAAAATAACATACTTACCAAAATCAATTTCCAGCTTCTCCCTAAATTTTTCTCGAACGTCTATCTCCATCAAAATCCCAAAACCCTCTTTAACCAACTCTTCCTTCACTCTAACAACAGCCTCGTCAAAACCAAGTTCAACTTTTTTCTTATATCCATACTTCATATTTTACACCCCTTCGTCATACCACGAACAATCAAATAATTAGAAACCACCAAAAACAAAATCGACAACACCTTCAACTCCATTCCACCCCAAGGCAGATACATCAACGCCAAAGGAAACCCAAGCAACATAAAGAAAAACGCCCCACAAGTAGGACAGCCCAAAGAAAACAACCCAACAGCCAAGCCAATGCTCCCCAAAATTCCCGTCTTAGAAATCTGTCTAACCAAAACAAACTTATACACAAACAACGAAACAAAAACCCCAAACAGCAACGCTATAATCGCCGTCACGAACAAATCCAAAAAAGTATAATTAATCCCACTCATCATAATAAAAATCTCAAGACTCTGATTAGCAACCGTCAACATCGTAAATTTATACATAACCAAAAAAGAAACCAAACTAGTAATTAAAAACGTCAAAAAATATTTCCAACTAGACAAACCCCCTCCAATAAACGAAACAAAATCTTTTACCTTTCCCATATTCTTATTCAAAATACTCTAAACAATAATGCGTATTCTCATGATGACTCAAATGCTCTTTCCATGATTCAATCCTACTTTCATAAATAGGTAATCGACAATCCTGCGGAATATCCTCAGACCTATACTTCTCCAAATCTAAATCCTCACTAACTTTTACATTTTCAGAAGATGAAAAACTAAGTCCAAATACAATACTTCCAATTAATAAAACGACAACAACACCAATTACAACATAATCCAAGTTCTTTTTATTCATTTTCATCAAGTCCTCCAAAACAGGAAGTGGGTTCGAAACCTTGGTCCCTCCAAAAAGGAAGTTGGTAAGAAACCTTGGTTTCTTACAACAAC
>JAHIEP010000111.1 GCA_018901375.1 Nanobdellota archaeon | reverse complement strand
CTCGGATAAATTTGACGTCGAGTCCTTATGCTTTTATGGCGCAGAATGTTTCGGTGGGGGGGATTATTTTTGATGGGAATGTTGGGATTGGGACGACGAATCCGGGGGCGAAGTTGCATACTACGGGAGGCGATGTAATTTTTGATATATAAAATGGATAAAAAAGAGATGGATTTTGTCTTGGAGGAGGGTGAGGGGCAGTTTATTGAATTTAAAGAGAGGTTTGATTCTAAAGGGCTAGCTCGAGAGATTGTTGCCTTTGCGAATTCTTCTGGCGGAAAGATTTTTTTTGGGATTAGTGATAAGGGAGAGGTTAGGGGGATTGATGCCAGTAATAAGTTGAAATCGCAAATACAAGATGTTGCTCGGAATTGTGATCCGTTAATTGAAATTAAGATAGATAAATATGAAGATATTTTGATTGTCGAGGTTGGCGAGGGAATGGACAAGCCGTATTCTTGTTCTTCTGGGTTTTATTTGAGACAGGGAACTAATAGCCAAAAAATGAGTAGGGATGAAATATTTGAGTATGCTAGGAATGTTGGTAAAATAAAATTTGAGGAAACTTTGAGAAAGGATTTTGATTATCCTGCTGATTTTGACGAGAAGGTGTTTAGGGAGATGCTTAGGAAAATGGGTATTTCGAGAGCTATAAGTGATGAGATGATTTTGAATAATTTGGGGTTGGGGGAGAAGGTTTTTGGGAAGATGACTTTGAATAATTCGGGGGTTTTGTTTTTTGGGAAAAATATTGAGAGGTTTTTTAAGAATGCTAATTTGACTTGTGTTTTGTTTAAGGGAAGAGAAAGGCTGAATGTTATTGATAGGAAGGATTTTGTTTTGGGATTGGTTGAGAATTATAATGAGGGGATTAATTTTTTGAGGAAGCATTTGAATTTGGGTTATATTATTAAAGGGACTGGTCCGAGGAAGGAGGTGTTGGAATTGCCGGAGGCGGCACTTCGTGAGGCGGTTTTGAATGCGATTGTTCATCGTGATTATTTTGATTCCGGGATGGGGGTTAATATTGAGATTTTTGATGACAGGGTTGAGATTACGAATAGAGGGAAGTTGTTTTTTGATAAGAGTGAATTGGGGAAGTTGAGTTTGTCGAGGAATCCTGTGATGTTTGATATTTTTAATAGGCTTGATATGATTGAGAAAATAGGTTCTGGGATAAATAGGATTAAGGAGGAGATGAAGGAGAAGGGGCTTTTAGTGGATTTTGAGGTTGCGGATTTTTTTAGGGTTGTGTTTTGGAGGTTGGAAGATGTCGGCAAAGATGTCGGCAAAAATGTCGGCAAAAGATTGGGGGTGGGGAAGAGGAGAGATTTGATTATTGAGGAGATTAGGTCAGGGAATTTTAGTTTAAGGGAGTTTGCGTTAGTGGTTGGAGTGGATAGGAAGACTATTGAGAGGGATGTTTTGAGTTTGAAGGATGGAGGGGTTATTAGGCGGGTTGGTCCTGTTAAGGGTGGGCATTGGGAGATTATAAATAGTGAGGTAGGTAAAAAATAATAAGATGGTGAAGGGGAAAAGAATTAGGAGGGGTTTGTTGGTGTTCTTGGTTGTTATAGCTGGGGGAATATCAGAACGCCTTTGGGCGTTAGAACCGCTTTGGCGGTTAGAACACTGCGGTGTTAGATCGCCTTTGGGCGTTAGAGCCGCTTTGGCGGTTAGAACACTGCGGTGTCAGAATGTTTTGGGAGGTTGGGGTAGATGAATAGGAAACTAGGTGTTAGGGGTTTGGTGTTGGGTGTTAGTTTGGCTTTTTTAATTTGTTTGACATTGGTGTCGGCGGTTCCGCAGACTATTAATGTTCACGGGAAACTTAGTAATTCGACGGAGGCTTTGACGGGGACGTATTCGATTAATTTTAGTATTTATTCTGCTTATACTGGGGGGGGGTCGGTTTATGAGAGTGTTCGGAATGTGACGACGGATGGGTCGGGAGTTTATAATGTTGTTTTGGCGGGTGTTGATTTGAATTTTACGGCACAGTATTATTTGGGGATTACCGTCGAGAGTGATGCGGAGATGACGCCTCGGATAAATTTGACGTCGAGTCCTTATGCTTTTATGGCGCAGAATGTTTCGGTGGGGGGGATTATTTTTGATGGGAATGTTGGGATTGGGACGACGAATCCGGGGGCGAAGTTGCATACTACGGGAGGCGATGTAATTT
>JAHIEP010000110.1 GCA_018901375.1 Nanobdellota archaeon | reverse complement strand
CCCAACCAAATTTAAAATCAATCAGTGAGGGTACCGTTCATTAAAAAATCACTAAGCCAAGCCCATCAATAAAACAATCAAAACAAACCACAAGACACTCCAATAAATTCTAACCCAAAAAAAATCCATGTAAGTTAGCATGCCCCAACCAAATTTAAAATCAATCAGTGAGGGTACCGTTGATTAAAAAATCACTAAGCCAAGCCCATCAACAAAACAATCAAAACAAACCACAAGACACTCCAATAAATTCTAAATCCAGTAATCCAAACAAGGGTCTGCCTCAACCAATAATAATTATAAATTCCTCTCTAAGAATTCAAATCGTAGCCTCACAAACCAAAACCGACTTAGCAATAAACGCATCCCCAAAATCCTCACTCTCCTTAAACCGCCCATTAACCTTAACCCCGACCCCCTCCTTCAAAACATTCTCCCCAACACAAGCCTGATAATCACGAGGAAAAATCGTCACCTTCAAACTCCCACTCTTATTCGCAATATCCATAAACGCCATATCGTCCCCATTCTTAGTCACAATCTTCGAAAACCGTTTCACAATCCCAAACACATCCGCCTCCATATCATCCTTCAACAAACTAAAATCACAAAAATCCGAATCACTAGCCTCGACATAAGCATCAATCTCATGCCCACTAACACAAACCCCCAGCAAACTACATTCCAATTTCAATCTCTCATTCAAAGACATGTCTGGCAAATCCGGATACTCAACCTTATTAGCTACCCCTCCAAACAAAGTCATCTGCTTCTCCACCGAATTACTATCCTTACTAACCTTATCATAAACAGCCAACAAACTCGCCCGATTAATCCCCAACTCATCAAAACATCCAACCGAAATCAAACTATGACAAACCCGCTTATTCACCTTCGACAAATCAACCCTGTTCACAAAATCCTGATACGAAGAATACGGCCGACACTCCAAAATTTTCTTCAAAGCCTCCTCCCCAACATTCTTAACCCCAGACAACCCAACACGAATAACTTTTTTTCTGACACCTACACCCTCCAGCGAAGCTGAGCCATCCAATTCTTCAACCGAAAAATCGACACTCGAAGTGTTGATAGAAGGATGAAGAATTTGTATCCCCTCACTCCTCGCCGCCTCCAAATAAAACGCCAACTTATCCGGGTCCCGAATAGCCGAAGAAATCGTCGCCGCATAAAATTCAACAGGATAATACCTCTTCAAATAAGCCGTCCTATAAGTAATCAGCCCATACGCCGCCGCATGCGATTTATTAAAAGAATACTCCGCAAACTTCACAATATCATCCCACAATTCATCAACTTTCTTCTTATTCATTTTAGAAAATTCAATACACCCTTTCTTGAATTGCACCTCCATCTTATTCATTAAATCAATCTTCTTTTTCCCAATTGCTTTTCTCAAAACATCCGAATCCCCAGCACTAAAACCAGCCAACACCCTCGACAACTGCATCACCTGTTCCTGATAAACCATAATCCCATAAGTCGGCGCCAAAATTTTTTCAGCATTAGGATGCGGATAAATTGCAGAATCTCTCCCGTGTTTTCTATTCGCATAAACCGGAATATATTGCATTGGACCCGGACGATACAAAGCACCAATAGCAATAATATCATCAAAGCAAGTCGGCTGAACCAATTTCAAAGTCTTTCTCATTCCCTCACTTTCCACCTGAAAAACTCCAATACTATTTCCCTTCCTCAACATCTCATAAACAGCGTCGTCATCCATCGGAATATTCTCCAACCACTCACTATCTTTTCCAATCACATCCAAAACTTTCTTAATAACATTCAAAGTCTCAAGCCCCAAAAAATCAAACTTAACCAAACCATAAGTCTCAATATCCGGCCCCTCTACCTGAGTAATCACATCACCATTCTTTCCATAAGTCGGAACATATTCTGTTATCGCCTCCTTCCCCCAAACAACTCCACAAGCATGAACCCCCTTATGCCGAACACAACCCTCAAGCCTCAACGCAACTTCAAAAATTTTCTCATACTTTCTCTTAAAATTCCTAAGCTTCTCAGCGTCGTCAGTCAGCCTACCTTCCCGCTTACTATCCAAACTTTTCTGAATACTTTTCTCACCAACCAATTTAGTAATCGCATTCGCCTCATTAAAAGGAATTTTAAACACTCTCATCACATCCTTCAAAACCGCCTTCGCCGACATCGTCCCAAAAGTCCCAATCATCGCAATCTTCTCAGCCCCATATTTCTTCCGAACATAATCCAAAACAATATCCTTATCTCCAAAATCAACATCAAAGTCAGGCAAAGAAATTCTATCAGGATTCAAAAACCTCTCAAACAACAAACCCAAACTCAAAGGCTCCAACTGTGTAATACCCAAAGCATAAGCAACAATCGAACCCGCCCCACTTCCACGCCCCGGTCCAACCTGACAAAATTTCTTCGCCTCCTGAATAAAATCCGCAACAATCAAAAAATAACTCTCGAACCCCATCTTCCCAATAACACCCAACTCAAAATTCATCCGCTCAATCGCCTCATTATAATTATCCTTCCCTCCATAAATCCTATCAACCCCTTCCTTGCACCATTTATACAAATGCTCCTTGTGAGTCATCCCATCAGGAGAATCAAAATTCGGAAAAATCGACTCACCCATCTCCAACTCAACATTACACCTCTCCGCAATCTCGCAACTCAAATCAATAAACTCTGGACTATCAGGAAACAGTCCCCTCATTTCCTCCTCGCTGTGAACCCAATACCCCGCCCCATCAAACTTAAACCTCTTCTCGCTATCCATATCCCCATTCGTCCCAACCGCCAACATTACCTCATGCGCATAACTATCTTCCTTCCTCAAAAAATGCGAATCACAAGTCGCCACAATTTTCAAACCCATCTCCCTACTCACCTTCTTATAAAAATCAACAACCCTCTCCTCCTCGGGAATCCCATGTTTCTGCACCTCCAAATAAAAATCTTCCTTCCCAAAAATATCAACATACCCCTCAATCAATTTCCTAGCTTTCTCCTCATCCCCACTAACAACCGCCCGAGCAATATCATTAGCAATACACGCACTCATACAAATCACCCCCTCCGAATATTTCCTCAAACTCTCCATATCAATTCTAGCCCGATAATAAAATCCCTCGTTATTCGCCAAAGAAACCAACCTAATCAAATTCTTATAACCCTCCAAATTCTTCGCCAACAAAATCAAATGATGATTCTTATCGTCCTTATTCCTCGTCTTTATATCCTCGGTCAAATAAGCCTCAAACCCAAAAATCAACTTCACCCCCGCCTTTTTAGCTAATTGATATTTTTTAATAACCGCCCCCATATTCCCATGCTCCGTAATCGCAACCGCATCCTGTCCCAACTCCTTAACCCTATCAAACAATTCCGAAACCTTCGTCGCTCCATCTAACAATGAATATTCCGTATGCAAATGCAAATGACAAAATCCCATTAAAACAAAAAATATCAAACCTTTAAATTAATTGTCGTGCTATTCTTCAGTTACATAAAAAATAAAAAAATAAATTCGATTTATCTTACTTTTTCCATTTCACATTCCTAATCATAAACCCGCTTTCGATGATCAAAACAACAAATAACAGCTTCGTCCCCATCGACCCTATAAATAATTCTAAACGGCTTAATCCTCAAACTCCGATGTCCACTCAACTCCTTACCCAACGGCTTCCCAACATCACCTCGCAGAGCAATCTTTTTAATTTGTTTCAAAATCCTAATCCTAATTTTCTTATCTTTAATTTTCTTATAATCCCCCTTAAACTCCTCAGAAAAAATAATTTTCATTCGCCCAACAAAAGCAAATCAATTTCATTTACATTCACCTCACTATTAACAGAAACAAATTTCCCGTTCTTAATATCCTCTTCACTCCTTTCAATTGACAAAACCAAATCCATATCCTCCTCCAAATTCCTCTCATCAATCCTCTTTAGTAAAATATCTCTCCCTTTGCTAAAAACCAAAAACTTCGTAGCTGGAGAAATCCTACAGCCCTCTCTAATCCCAGAAGGAATAACAACTTGCCCATTCGCCGACATTTTTGTAATAGCTAACTCCATTTTATAAATTTTATATATTTTAATTATAAAATCAGTCTACTTAAACCTTCCGCCAAACCACCATTACTCACCCATTCAAAATCAAATACCCACAAGTTTCCATAAGAAATGCGCCGTCCGCAGATAGTGCAATTTCTTATGGAACACTAAAGCACTAAAACCCTAACACACTAAAACCCTAACACACTAAAACAAGAAAAACTTCAAAGAAGTTTTTCTTGTTTTTCCCCCTTCCCAAATATCGACTCAATATAATCCTGCGTCAATTCCATCGCCTCCTTCGTATAACTCGAAATATTATAATCTCGTGTCAACTCCATCGCCGGCTCCAAATACTTCTTAATCGACCCCTCACTAATTGTAAAAATAATCTTGCCATCACACTTCGTACAACTTCCCTTCAACGGCGGCCGCCGAAATTTTTCATTACACTTCGAACACCTAAACTGCTGCCTCGCAAACTTCCTCAAATTCCCACAAATATCCCGAATAAAATGCCTCTCCAAAACCAACCGAGCAACATCGTCCTCATCAACCGCCCGAATCTTCCCGACCAACTCCATCTGCGCCGCAACTTTCTCTTTCATCGTCGGTAAAACCTTATACGCCCCATTATTATTTCCAAAATTAATATTTTTAGTATCATGCGTAAACCCAGCCCCAACAAATGGTTCAACCTCTCCTATCTTTAATCTATCAGAAACTAACTCAACTCCCTTACCTACAACCGACAGCCGACAGCCGACAGCCGAAGAATGCTCCGCATTCTCCGCCATCTTATAAAATTCCAAAGAATACTTATCACAAGTTTCCAAAAACAAAATCTGGTCATCCACTTCCCCGGCCCGAATCCTCGCATTCAAAACCAAAGGAGCATCTTGCGAACCTCCCCGATGCGAAGGCAAAAACTTCCGAGAAAAATTAATCAAAACATCCATCAACATCATCACCGCACATTCATCGCCGTCACAGTCACGTCTCATCGCCGCATGCATATAAGGACTCGCCACAATTCCCTGCATATCACTAAAACCAACAATCCGCCCAATAACCCCAGCGCAATTATGCGGCGCCATACAAACAACCAATCGCCCAACCAAATCCTCCTTCAACTTCAAATTATAATACCTCGGCAACTTATAAAATCTTTCCAATTCCTCGTCGATAAAATTAGCAATATTAAAAAACACATCATCCGCTTTCTCATCGCCAGTCACAGGACACGAAGGCAAAACCACATCATGTGGTCTCAACTCCAAAATCTGCTCGTCCCCAACCAAATCCTCCCCATAAATATCCTTGTCATATCCTAACTCCAAAAGTCGAGAAACACTCGTCCTAATTTCCTTCGGCTTAAAGTGCGTCAAAGGAATCTCCGTCCCATCATAACGAACAGTCCCGTCCTTATTTACAGACAAATTAAACTTCGCCCTCAAAATCCCCTTCGCCAAATTCTCAACATCCCGGCCATCACTACTCATCTTCCTAATTCCCTTAACCATCGGCGGAACTTCATATTCCTCAAAACCAAGTCTCTTAATCGCACCACTATAAACACTCCCAATATCTACTTTCCTATTTGAATAATCAAAACATCCTTTATGCAATTTACACGACCCATCCTTAACCTCTCGACACTCTCGACAAAACTGCAACCTCTTCTGCTTCTTCCCACATTTATCACAAACAGAATAAATCCCCTCGCTCCCGCATTTACATCGATAAATAGGAAAATCCCCCTTCACAAATCCGACCTTCACAGCCTCCTGAACACTCCTCAATCTACCTCCCTGGTCAGAAACCGGAAACAAAGAATTCGGCGAACCAGTCAACACCCGCAACTTCGCCTTCTCCGGCCTCCCCATCCTAGCCCCAATAAAACTCCCCGCCTTATCTTTCACAACAAACTCACACATCTCATTAACAATTTCCAAAACACCAACCGACTGCCGACTGCCGACTACCGACTGCCGAATCTCAAGCACCTCTCCATTATACATCTCACCCTTCCCCAAATTAATCAACAAAGCCCTCGCATCTCCATCAATAACAACATTATCCAAAACAATCTCATGCTCAACCCCCAACAACTCCAACCCTCTCTTCCCCTTAGCAAACTTCTCCCGAACCTCTCGACCCCAAAACAAAACCAACTTCCCACCTCGCCAAACACTACCATTAAGCCATTTAATCAACTCAACAAACTCTTCACTAGAAATTTGAGACCAATAAAAAATAAACTTAGGATGTAAAGGAACTTTCTTCTCCCGACTAATTTCAATCGCCTTATCTAAATCAATTTCACCGGACACCGGACACCGGACACCGGACACCGCGACCTCAGCCCCCCACCATTCTGAGACATATCCCGGAATAGGAAGGTCGGCATTCCTATCAATCACATCCCCAAGCGGAAACAAAATATCTCCAAGATAAATAATCTCCTCAATTTCTCCATACAACTTCTTCGCCTCCTTATAATCGTCCAACTTTCTAACCGACCCATCCTTCAACTTAACAATCGGCCCATCAATAGAATCACACGAAGTAACAATACATCCTTTACTCGGCTTCTCTAATTTCAACTGCGTCCCATTCGACAAAAACCCATTCGTTGCCCCCATCGTCGCCGGATGAATACTAACCGCCGAAAAACCACTCGTTCGTCCCCGCCCATATCTAAACCTAAAACCCCCACTTCTCGACGGGTGACCATAAACCGGACGCCCCGCAACCAAATCTTTAATATAAGTAGCCTCGACATTTTCAAAACCACTCCTTCGTTTCCGATGCAAAATAACATATTCCTCCAACCAATCAAACCCCGTACAAATCAAACCATTTTCCTTACAACTTTTCAACCGACCCAACGCCTTCCCTGCCTTCTGCGCCAGCCCCTCCGAAAAAGCCAAACACATTCCACCCCTAATAAAATTCGTCCCCACCCTCGACAAATCCCTATAATTCGAAACCTCTTTACTCTCCGTCGGCTCACCATCAATCTGAATCGGCAACCTCTCCGCCAAAAACCGCATCTCCTCCTCCGTCGGAAAATACTGCAAATTCGCAACCCTCTCATGAAAATCCGTATTCTCCGTCACATACCTCGAAACCTCTTTCTCATTAGCATCATATTTAGCATACCCAAAATGCTCCCTCAAATAATCAATCATCATCAAACAAACACAAACCGAAGTCGTCCCAGCCGAACGAATCGGCCCACTAAACTTAACGACAAAATACCCCTTGTCTAATTTCTGACCTCTATTGTCTAATTTCTGGACTTCTAGTCCAGTATAACCCTCAATCGGAGAAGCAACAACCCCCAAAGTCATATAAGAAAACCCAACCCGAATCCCCATATCAATCGCCTCCAATTTATCTTTAAATTTACAAAACTTCTCCTCGGCAATCTCCCTCGCAATCACAAAACTAACCGTCGCATCCAAACAACCATACCTCTCCTCCAACTCCAACATCCTCTCAGAAATTTTCTCCACCGGCAACTTAGGGTAGACAGTAGCAACCAAAGCAACAGATTTCTCCGCCATCGTCATCGCCAACGGAACCTCAACCCTATCAACTAAATCCAACCCCAAAACCCTCGCCCTCTCAGCAACCTCATACTCTTTATCGACACTAATTTTTAAATCATCAAAATACTCCTCACTGTCCCACTTATGCATCACCAACCTCCTTAAAATCCCCAACCTCATCGTCGCTAAAATCAATCATCTTAATCTCCCTAGTTTTCAAATTAAACAAAGGAACCCTACAGGGCTCAGAAACATTCCCTATCTTTTCCTCAAACGGAGTAGTCGACTGCCAACAAGAACCCGCCACCATCAAAATATTATTATAACTCCCAACTTCCGCCCGATGCTGATCCCCCGTAACAACAATATCAGGAACGACATCTATAACCAAAGAATCCTTCCCCTCGCAAGGAATATAATCCATAATACCATGAGTTGGCGCAAGATGTCTCCGTTTTAACATTTCTCTAACAACCTTAGTCGGATGACTATGCCCAAACCTCATACGAATCTCAGAAATCTCGTCAATAAACCTATTAATACTAGCGCCGTGATACATCAAAATCTTAAAATTTGAATCAATTTCAACCAAAGCAGGATTCGGAACTAAATACAAATTCTCCATTCTCCATAAATCAGAAGCCCATTTCTTAGGAATAGTAGGCTGCGGCTCCCCAATCCAAACAGCATCATGCTGACCAGGACACATCACAATCTCAACATCCCCACGAATTTTCCCCAACATCTCCGCAACTTTCTGATACTGCCCCTTGCACGTCTTAATATTCAAAAACTTCTCCTGCTCCTGATAAATCCCAACACCATCAATAATATCTCCACTTAAAAACAAATATTTAACCTTCTGTGCAATAGCCCGACTTCTATCATCCCCCATCTCACCATTCAACCAAGAAACAAACTTCAAAAAATTACTCTCCAAAAACATCTTCGACCCGACATGAAAATCACCACTAAAAGCAACATACTCGTCCACCCTCCCCCGCTTCTCCTTACCTAACTCACAATCTGGATAAATAACGTCCTTAGCAAACAACATATCACTAGACCCAGAAACACAAAAAGCAACAACATCATCCAACAACAAATTACTACACTTCTCAAACAAAACCCTATTCTCCTTATTCACCAAAATAATAGAACTCCCCGTCAAGTCCTCAACCTCTATCAACAAATTCTTATTCTTCGTAATTCTCTTACTAAAAACCATCCCAATAATCGTATAAATTCCACTATTACTCCCAATCCTACGAATAGAACTCAAATTATTAAAATTCTTCAATTCCAAAATACCCTTAAGAATCTTATATCTCGACGAAAAATACTCAATAAAATGAGAAACCTCTATTTTACGCGAAGAAAAAACCGAAGCCGACAACAACTTAACACTTTTCCTATCATCAACAGCCTCGCCATTACCTTCCTTAACCAACATATCCCTAAATTTATCAATATGCAAATCAAATAAGTCCTTCGTAACAACCCTTTCATCCAACCCTAAATTAGTCAAAATCTTAACAATCTCAATAGCCTTTTTTTCTTCCAACTTATTCAACAATCTCAACACAGTCTTATCTAAAAGAAATCCTTTATCTATGCACAACTTCAATATATCAACCACCATTTTAAAATCGAGGGATCCACAGACTTTTGAGCCTTGCCCTCATGACAAAAATTACCAACTCCTCTTTATAAAAACTTAGGTAATAAAATTCAAAACCCAAACGAATCCACAAGAATCGCCTCAACTTTATCGAACAAATTAGAAGGAATCGACAATCTAATTTCTCTAGTCCTGCCATGCCGTCCCTTAGAAATAACCTTAGCATTAACCAACCCCAACATATCAATCTCCGCCAAAATATCAGAAATCCTTCGCTGTGTCAAACAATCCGTCTTAATCTCTCCACAAAGATCCTGATAATAATTATACACATCTCCAGTATAAAGTCGCTCATTGTCCCCCTGCTTCAGACCCTTAGTCAACTGCATAATAGAATACAAAACTAACTGAAACTGCTTCGGCTCGCCCTCAACAATATCCAAAATCTTATCTCTCTCCATCTTCAAATTAGCCAAATCTATATACTGCTCGCCAATTTTATCCTCACCCTCTCTCTCCGACAATTCCCCAGCAATACGCAATAAATCCAAAGCCCTCCTCGCATCCCCATGCTCCCGAGCCGCATAAGCCGCACATTTGGCTATAACCCCGTCGACAACAACATCTTTCTTAAAAGCCTTCTCGCAACGGTCATTCAAAATATCCTGCAACTGAATCGCATTATAAGGATGAAAAACAAACTCCTCTTCCCCTAAACTAGATCGGACTCTCGGATCAATATTCTCCAAAAACGTAATCTCATTAGAAATCCCAATCAAAGAAATCTGAGCCTTACTCAACTCCTGGTTTAACCTAGTAAAAGAATACAAAAAATTACTATCCATTTTCTTAACCATTTGGTCAACTTCATCAAAAATAAAAACAATTAACTGCTTTTTTGAATCAACCAATTCAATAAACTTAGCCCAAACACGATCTGTCGGCAACCCCGTCGCTGGAATTTCCCCTCCTAGCTGCCTAATCAAAGCAGCCAAGACCCTATATTCGGTGTCAGCAACCTTTTTCAATTTGCAATTCAAATACTCAAACCTAACATTAACCCCCAATTCTTCCGATTTTTTCAACAATTCATCCTGGACATACTGAACAGATAACGTCTTCCCTGTACCCGTTTTACCATAAACAAATAAATTACTCGGCCTTTCTCCCCTAAGTGTCGAAGCCAAAATCGAAGCAATTGACTTTATCTGCTCGTCCCTATGAGGAATAGACTCAGGAGTATAACGGACCTGCAAAACGCTCTTGTTCTTAAAAAGACTATTATTCACAGCCGAATTAAAAATTTCTCCAAGTTCAACACCCATTTTTCCTCTTATTAAAAATAAAACTTTCAACTATTTAAACTTTCATATACTGGAAAATACGGCATGGCACCCCCTCTTCTTATGGAATTATTTTTAATAATCAATTCAAAAAATTACTAACAAACCTCTTTTCCCCCTCGACAAAACTCCATTGTCACAAATAACTCTCACCCCCCTATTTCACCTCCAAGAGAAATGAAATTTTAATTTTTTAAAAATTACTAACCCAACTAACCTATATTATATAATATATATAATATAATATATATATTATATAATATAAATATTTATAAACAAAAATTATAAAACAAAAACAAAAATCAACACAAATCTTTAAAAAACTTTCCATACGAAACACTAGGGTCACACTACAAAAAGATTGAACAAACAATAAACAAGATAAAAATAACAAACCACAAACCAATCAGCAATTCCAAAGAAACATTTATAAACAAATTACATCTAAATAAAGCATGGACAAAAAACCATTCAAAGCATTATTAGGAAAACAAGTTGTAACAAAAGAAGGTAAAAAATTAGGCAGCGTCAAAGACATAACATTTGAAGCAAGAACGGGCGAATTAATCCACATTGTCCTGAGAGACCTAACAACATACACGGCGAATCTATCATTAGAACGAACAAAAGACAGAGAAGCACTAATCCCTTACAACGCAGTGATAGCAGTAGGAGATTTTATAGTAGTATCCGAAGAGGATTTATTATAACAAGACTTATAAATCACTTTCATTAAAATAAAATATGACAACATTAAAACTAATCGGCTCGAAATTAACAAAAATTAACGTAGAGAGAAACCCAGACTTCAAGGGAAATTTAGAAATAAAAACAAATATAAAAATTAATTCTATAGAAAAGATATCAGAAAAAAAAGACACATTAAAAGTAGCTTATAATTTTGAAGTAAACTATAATGAGTTAGGAAAAGTTTTAATAGAGGGAGATTTATTTATTTTAGGAGATTCAAAAACAATAAAAAATATTTTAAAAACACAAAAAGAAAAAATATACGATTCGCCAGAACAAGTAGCTATATCAAACATAATTATCCAGAAAGCATCACTAAAAGCCTTCGAATTAGAAGAAGAATTAGGCCTACCTATCCATATAAAACTGCCGGTTCTTTCGATAAAAAAAGATAACTAATTTTATAAAATAAATTCTGCCAATAAACATATAAAAGATGGTTGTCTATTAACAATATGCCTAAAATATCCAATCAAAAACTAGAAAAAATATCCGAACAGATACTATTCCATCTATATTCTATATTCCCGAAACAAGTTTTTACTTCAGATGT
>JAHIEP010000109.1 GCA_018901375.1 Nanobdellota archaeon | reverse complement strand
GCTTATAAAATTCCGGTTAATTTAGTTGAAAGTTCGGAAGGTATTTTGGAAATTTCTTTTTCTAGGTTTAGAGATATTCCGGCGATTGTTTTGTTGAAGGCTTTGGGTATGAGCAGCGATGCTGATATTGTTAAGTTGATAGGGAAGCAGACAGATAGTTTGATTGTTAATCTTTATGAGTTTGCGGACATTGGGAATATTAATGATGCTTTGATGTGGATTGCTGAGAAGTCGAGTTTGCAGGGGACGAATAAGGAAATGTTGGATAGGGTTAAGCAGAGAATGGATTCGTATTTTTTGCCGCACATTGGTTTGGATAAGGTGGCTCGATTGGAGAAGGCGAGGACGCTTTGTAAATTTATTAAGCAGTTTTATATTGCTCGGGAAAATCCCGACGCTGCTATGACGGATAAGGACCATTATGCTAATAAGAGAGTTAGGTTGTCTGGAGATTTGTTGAGTGATTTGTTTAGGGTTAATATTAATATTCTTTTGAGGGAAGTTTCGCATACTTTGCAGAAGACTGTGAAGAGAAGGAAGTTTTATTCTATTAAAACGATTGCGAAGTCGACTTTGTTTACGCATCGGATTGAGTCGGCGATTGCGACGGGTTCTTGGATTGGGGAGCGTTCTGGGGTTACGCAGAATATGGATAAGAATAATACTTTTGCTATAATGTCTCAATTGCAGAGGGTGACTTCGACTTTGCCCGGGGAGCAGGAGAACTTGGCAGCGAGGACTGTTCATCCGACGCATTATGGAAGGTTTTGTCCTATTGAAACTCCTGAGGGAACTGAAATTGGTCTGAGAAAAAATTTGGCTTTGTTAGCTAGGATTTCTACGAGGACAACTATGGAAGATTCCGTTGTTTTGAAAGTTTTGAAGTTGGCAGGTATGAAGGAAGAGGGAGCGCTTGACGTTTTTTATAACGGAAGATTTGTTGGAGCTACCGATGATGTTGATAATTTCTTGAAGGCAGTTAAGGAAGCAAGAAGGTCTGGTAATTTGCCTGTTGAAATGTCGGTTCGGTTTGATAAGTTTTTGGATACTGTTTTTATTTCTTCTGAGATTGGTCGAGTTATTCGTCCTTTGATTGTTGTTGAGGATGGGAAGTCTCGATTGAAGCCGGAACATTTGGAGTTGGTTAAGGGCGGTTCTTTGTCTTGGGAAGATTTGTTTGATAAAGGAATACTTGAATATCTCGACGCTGCGGAGGAGGATGATTCTTATGTTTGTATTGATGAGGACGAGTTGACAGATGAGCACACGCATTTGGAAGTTGATAAGATAGATATTTTCGGGGTTAGTGTTTCGTTGATTCCGTTCGGGGACCATGACCCGCCTGCTCGTATGGTTAAGGGTGGTTCGAGGGCTTATCGTCAGGGACTTGGAATTTATGCTGGGAATTTTCCGGTGAGAATTGATACGGATGTTTCGCTTTTGCATTATGCTCAGAAGCCATTGGTTCGGAGTTTTACTTATGATACTTTGAATGTTCATCCGGTTGGGCAGAATGTTGTTTTGGCGGTTATGCCTTACGAGGGTTATAATATCGAGGACGCGACTGTACTTAACGGTGGATCGGTGGATCGGGGGTTCGGTAGATCGTCTCGATTTAGACCTTACATTTCTGTTGAATTGAATTATGCTGGTGGTCTTAGGGATGAGGTTTGTGTTCCAGATAAAGATGTTTCGGGTTATAGGACGGAAGAGAGTTATAGATTTTTGGAAGATGATGGGGTTGTTTTTCCTGAGGCTGAGATGAATGAAGGAGAAATTGTTATTGGTAAAACTAGTCCTCCAAAGTTTTTGAGTGAGGCTAGGGAGATTTCTATTCAGACTAAGAAGGAAAATTCTGTGTCTATTAAACAGGAAGAGACTGGGGTTGTCGACGCTGTTTTTATGACTCAGGACAAAGAAGGTAATAGAATTATTCAGGTTAGAACTCGAGAATTAAGGATTCCTGAAGTAGGTGATAAATTTTCTGTGCCTCACGGACAGAAAGGTGTTGTTGGTATGATTGTTCCGGAGCAGGATGTTCCGTTTAGTGTTAGTGGTATACGACCGGACATTATGTTTAATCCGCATGGTATACCTTCGCGTATGACGGTTGGTTATTTGATGGATGTGCTTGCTGGGAAGGTTGCGGCTTTGAGTGGGCGAGTTGTTGATGCTTCGGCTTTTTCTGGAGAGACAATTGATAGTTTGGAAAATAATTTGAAGAAGCTTGGGTTTAGGGCGGATGGGAAAGAGATTATGTATAATGCGATTACGGGGAAGAGAATGCCGGTTAAGATTTTTGTTGGGAATATGTTTTATTTGAAGTTGAAATATATGGTTGCGGACAAGATGCATTCGCGAGCATCGGGGAAGATTGCTTTGTTAACTCGGCAGCCGATTGAGGGTAGAAGTCGGGGTGGGGCTTTGAGACTTGGAGAGATGGAGCAGGAGGCGTTGGTTGGGCATGGGGCGTCGTTGCTGTTGAAGGAGAGATATGATTCGGATAAGGTTGTGATTAATATTTGTACTAAGTGTGGGGCGATTGTTATCGACGACCAGATTCATAATAAGAAGGTTTGTTCACTTTGTCATTCGAATATTGTTGAGCCGGTTGAGGTTTCGTATGCGTTTAAGTTGTTGATTGAGGAATTGCAGGGATTGCATTTATTAACTAAATTTGAGTTGAAGAACAAGTACGAATGAAAATTGAAAATTTTCATTGGGGTTTCGGTGTTCGGTGTTTCGGTGTTTCGGACGAGTTGGCGGATGGTGTAACTTGTAATATGAAAAAAAATGGAACACGGATGACACGGACAAACACGGACAAACACGGACTTTGTTTAAGGAGGTTAAGATGAATGAGGTTTTTACTACTCGAAGAATAAGGATGAATCATGTTAGATTGGGCGATGAGGCTTGTGGGACTCAGCATTTTGAAGATAGAGGATATGTTGCTCCGAAGCAAAGTGTTAATAATGGAATTCCTAAAGGTGGAGTTTATTATATTGAAGATGAAGCTTGTGGGACGCAGGGTTTTAGTGGGAGAAATTATGATGGAGGTAAAAATGATTAAGCCAGTGAAGAAGCAGATTAAGGGAATGGAGTTTCAGTTGCTTAGTCCGGAGCAGATAAAGAAGTTGTCGGTTGCGAAGATTGTGACGCCGGAGCTTTATGATGTTGATGGTTATCCTGTCGACGGTGGTTTGATGGATTTGAGACTTGGGGCGATTGACCCGGGTGTTAGATGTCGGACTTGTGGTGGGCGATTGAAGGAATGTTTGGGGCATCCGGGTTTGATTGAGTTGGCTCGACCATTGATTCATATAAAGTATTTGCCGATTATTGATTTGGTTTTGAGGTC
>JAHIEP010000108.1 GCA_018901375.1 Nanobdellota archaeon | reverse complement strand
GATGGTGGATGGGTTGACGGATAGGGATGAGGATTTGGCGGCGTTGATTGGGTTGGGGTTTGCGAAGAGGACGAATTTTAATTTGATTGGGTTGAATGGGGGTTTTGTGCTTGATGGGGTTTCTTATATGGGTTCTTCTGTTGAGAGGATGGGACTGTTTAGGGAGGGTTTGATGGAGGCTGGGTACAAGTGTTTTACGAGGACGAGTATGGGGACTGATATCGAAGCTGCCTGCGGCTTACTTCGATAGGTGTTAGCTATTAGCTATTAGCTATTAGTAGGGCTTCGCCCGTTGGGTTCGGGGGAATTAGAAAACTTTAAAAACTCTTCTTACTTTTTTATTTTATGGGGTTGTATGATGTTAGGACGATGGAAAGGGATTATTCTTCTGGTGATTCTATTAGGAGGGTTTATGAAAAACCGATGATTAGGAAAGTGTTTGAGATGACTTTTCCGTTTGATATTGTTGCTGCTTCTTCGGGTCAGGTTGTGTGTGGACAATGTTCTGGATGTCATGGATGTAGATAGAAATTAGTGAAATTTATAAAGGTTATTTGTTGGTATTATTTATGGCAGAGACAAATATTGGCGCGGGGTTTGGGGGACTGACTCGGTACAAGGAAGAGTATAATTCTAAATTTAAATTCGGGCCTGGGGCGGTTGTTGGGATGATTATCGCGGTGATTGTTTTTGTCGTGGGGCTTCGGATGTATTACGGAGTCTGATGGCTCATAAAAATTTTCAATTTTTATGGAGGGCTCACTTCGTGGAGGGCTCACTTCGTGGAGGGCTCACTTCGTGGAGGGCTCATGCTTCGCATGGAGACTTGGTTGCTTTTAGTAACTTATTAAGTGGGGGGGAATTCTGATGTTTCCTGGTGGTATGAATCCGACTAAGATGCAGGGGATGATGAAGAAGATGGGGATTTCTCAGGAGCAGTTGCCTGTTCGGAGAGTTATTTTTGAAATGGATGATGGGAATTTGGTAATTGAGGAACCGTCGGTGTTGAGGGTTAAGATGCAGGGGCAGGAGACTTATCAGGTTTCGGGCGAGGCTGTTTTGGAGAGTGAAGAAGAGTTGTTTAGTGACGATGATGTTGAGATGGTGATGGGGCAGACTGGGAAGTCGATTGATGAGGTTAGGGCGGTGCTTGAGAGGGTTGATGGGGATTTGGCTGAGGCGATACTAGCTATTAGAGGTTAGCTTTTAGCCGTTAGGGTTTGTAAATTTAATCACGATAATTATTATAAAGAGTTTTCGAGTTTTTTCTGGATGGATTATATGGTTGATTTTATGGATGCGAAATATCATTTGGCTGTGGCTGAGCGGATGATGGCTGGGTATGAGGAGTATCCTGAGAAGAGATTTTTGGTTGGGGTGATTAATGAGGGAGCTAGGGCGGCGGCGAAAATTGTTTTGGCTATGACTAAATATGAAAATTTTCAAGGTAATAGAAAGCAGATAATAGACAATAGAATGGATTACTTTTTGGAGGTTGCTTCGAAGTGTTTAGATTCTGTTACGATTGAGAATATTGTTAAGATTTTGGAAGTTGAGAAGGCGCAGAAGGTTTCGCCGGTTGAATTTGCTAGTGGGGATAAATTGATTTTTTTGATTGATGGAAAATATCGGATTTTGACGATTTCTAGGATTGGAGAGTTTTTGAAATCGGTTAGGGATGGGATTGATTGTTTCTCGAAATATCGACATATATAAAAAGGTGGGATGTTTGGTTATTTTTACTCTGTGGGTACTATTATGATTGAAGAAACATCAAAGATGTATCATACACTCATTTGTTCGGGAGAATGAAAAATGATTGAAGAAATTATTAAAGAAAAAACTAGTGCGGACCATCTGCTTTATGTTAGCTTGAAGTATACGAAAACCTGTGATGTTATTTTGAATTTGTTAGCGAGATGGAAAAGTTTGATTGAAATTAGTTTCGACGCTATTTTGGAGAAAAAGGTCGAGAGTGGTAAGCTTGACGCTATGCATACTAATCCTAAGCAGAGAATTGAGTTTGTGAGGAAATATTTTAAGAAGGATGAGGCTATTCAGAATGTTATTCCGTTGTATATTTTTTTCAAGAGAGTTCCGGATTTGAGTAAGACTAGAAGTGGGGAGTTTAGG
>JAHIEP010000107.1 GCA_018901375.1 Nanobdellota archaeon | reverse complement strand
TTTTTTATGAACGGACTTACATGGACTTTGACGGACTTACATGGACTTTTTGTTTGTTTTATTGATGAGCTTGGCTTAGTGAATTTTTTATGAACGGACTTACATGGACTTTGACGGACTTACATGGACTTTTTTGAGTTAGGGGAGAAGTATATTTTTTGTTTGAGTGTAGCTTGTTTATTGTGTAACTTGTTTTTAAAACGGACTTACATGGAATTGGAACGGACTTAAACGGACTTTTTGTTTTGGTGGTATTTAAATCTTAGATTAGTTTGTTGTAAATCCATGCGAAGATGTAGGCGGATATGAATGTGTCGATGAAGCCGTAGATTGCTCCGAGGATTGCGCCGATTATCGAGGTGGAGTAGCCGAGCATTCCGTACATTTCTGAAATTAATGATGTTATTATTGGGAGGGGACCTATGAGGTTTGTTAGAGCTACGATTGTTGTTATGAAGATTAGAATGGCTACTGTCGACGCTGCTGCGGTTGCGAATTTCCAGGGAGTTATTTTTTGAGATTTCTTTTTCATTTTTAGTTTTTCCTCTTAGACATTTTTCTTTCTATGAAAACAAGAGCTGCTAGGATTCCCACTGCTACTACGAAGATTAGGGACATGGGAAGTTTTTTTAGCGATATGACTCTGTCGTCTAAGTTTTTCGGGTCGATTGCTCCTGCGAATCCTGTGTATCCTACGAGTTCTTTATCGATTGCTCCGACGACGTTTCCGACTCCGATTAGTTGGACATTTTCTTTTTTTGTTGTCGTTGTTCCGTCGGTGACTTCGATGTTATATTTTCCGTCTGCTGAAATTAACTTTAATACTTTTTCTTCTCCTGGTTTGATGTTTTGTACGTAGGTGTTTGTTTCGGTTCCGATTTTGATTTGGATTGTTTTTGTGTAACGTACGTTTCCGGTGTTTCGGATTATTAGTTCATCTCCTTCGATTATGAATTCTACTTCTGATTCTTCGCTTACTAGAAATGTTCTTTTAACTGTTGAATCTAGATAGGTTGCTGTGATTGTCCAGATTCCGCTTGAGAAATCATCTTCTATTTTTAGGGTTGTTTCTTGGTTTGAATTTGTTTGTCCGGTTATTTCTTTTTTCTTTAGTGCGTCGGATATTTTGTAGTTTGTTTGTTGAGTTATCTGTTTTCCGTCTTTGAGTAAGATTATTTTGAAGGTCATTTTTTCTCCTGGGTTATACTCGTCGCTGTTTAGACCTGAGATGTCCATGGAGTATTGCTGGGCGGATGCTAATGAGAGCATTGTAATTAGTGTTAGAAAAAGTACTAGTGAGAATTTTGTAACCTCTCTCATTAGTTGTTTAGATGGATATTCTATATAAATGTTTTGATGGCAGATACGCGTTGCTTCAGATACGCTTCGCTTCAGATACGCTTCGCTTTAGATACGCTTCGCTTCAGAATGAGTTGGTTACTTAAATTGTTTGGCTTGAAAAGAGTTAGGATAATTTGGGATGGAGTTGATGTCAATAATATTTATATAGGGGTTGTGGTATATTGGGTTATGAGAGATGATAAGTTTTCGGTGGTGGCGATGGGGGTTTTTGTTTTTGGGGTTTTTGTTTTTGTAGCTGTGTATTCTGGGTTTGATTTGGGGCTGACTGGGTATGCGATTTTTGGGGGAGACAGCGAGGGTGATTTTGGAAATGGGAGTTATGTTAATACGGGGTGGAATGGGAGTGCGATTGTTTTGTTGGGGGATAATTTGAGTGGGAGTTATACGAGTGAAGTTTTTGACGCTGGTGCTGGTGCGGTTTGGAATAATTTGAGTTGGAATAAAATTGAGCCTAGTCTGGATTATATTTATGGTGTCGATGCAGATGGGGCTATTTATAGATCGGGTGATGAGGGGGTTAATTGGATATTGATCGAGAATAATTATGGAAGAGGGGGCGCTACTCAAGGCATGTTTTCGGATGATATTTATTTGTATATTATTGTTGGTGGAGCTAGGGAAGTTTGGCGTTCGTTAGATGGGGAAAGTTGGGAAGTTGTTAATGACGGTTTTAATAAAGATCTAAAAGAAGGAGAGGTAGATTCTAATAATAAAATATATGTCATTGGTGGGGATGGAACGGTGTGGCAATCGGTTGATTCGGGTGTTTCTTGGAATGTTAAAGGAGATTTTAATGCTGATGCGAGTAATAATGCAAAAGGAAGTTGTATGGATTCAAGTGATAATTTTTATGTCACCGACGGGAGTAAGGGTGTTTTTTTGTCTTCAGATGAAGGTGTAACCTGGTTCGGAAAAACGGCTGATTATGGCGATGGGGCCGCAGACGATATTGCTTGTCTTGGAAGTGATTTGTATATTATAAAAGATAAGAAGGTTTGGAGGTCTGTAGATTCAGGTATTTCTTGGGTTAAAATAAATGATAATGCGTTTGATGCTAAAGGGTTGAGAATAGATAGCTTTAATGGAATTTTGTATGTCCTGGATACAAAGGGGAAGTTTTATAATTCTTCAGATGGAGTGATGTGGAGTCAAATAGGAGATATGAATTCAGGAGATAAGGATTCGAAAGGGTTGACGGAATTTATTCAATCTGCGAATTTAGATTTATATGTAAGAAGTTGTGATGATAATGTTTGTTCGGGTGAAAGTTGGAATGAGTTAATTGGAGATTCTCATTTGGATTTGGAAGTTGGGAATAATCGGTATTTTCAGTATAGGGTTGACTTTATGAGTTTTGATTCTTCTATGAGTCCTGGATTAGAAAGTCTTTTTGTTGATTATGATTTGTTGAATTCGGCTCCGTCGGTGATTTTGATTTCTCCGCAGGATGGAGCGAGTTATGGATATAATGAAAGTCTTAGTTTGGAATTTTCTGTTTTTGATGCTGAAGATAATTTGGACTCTTGTTGGTATAATTTGAATGGTGGGGAAAATATTAGTTTGGCTGATTGTTTTAATATTAGTTTTGATGTTTCGGGTGATGGGGTGTATATTTTGAATGTTTATGCTGATGATAGTTTTGGGGCTGAGGGTAGCGACGGTGCGAGTTTTAGTGTTCAGGCTGGGGCGCCTTCGATTGTTTTGAATTCTCCGTTTGATGTTTATTTGAGTTCGGGGAATGTGACATTTATTTATAGCCCTGAGGATTCTGATTTGGAGGTTTGTGAATTGTGGGGAGATTTTTCTGGAGAGTTTGTTATGAATCAAATTGACGAGGCTGTTTCTTCGGGTATTGAGAATGAGTTTTATCTTGAGTTGGAGGATGGGGTCTATGTGTGGAATGTGGCTTGTAATGATAGTGTGGGGCATTCGGCGACTAATGGGAATAAGAGTTTTACCGTCGATAGTGTTGCTCCTTCTTTGGATATTATTGAGCCCGTTGGGATTAAGGCTTTGAGAAATGTTGATTTGGAATTTTCAGTTTCTGATGATTCTTCTGTGAGTTGTTGGTATAATGTTTTTAGGGGGGGGAGTTTGGAGATTTCTAATACTAGTGTTGATTGTTCGGGTGTTGGAAGTTTTAGTGTAACTGTCGACGCTGATTTCGTTTTAAATTTATTTGTTAGTGATTCTGCTGGGAATTTGAATTTTGATAGTTCTGGTTTTTCGGTTGATAGTAGTGAAGCTTCTGTTGTTGTGGTTCCTGCGTCGAGCAATTCTGGTTCTTCTGGTGGTGGTAGTTTTTCTGCTTCGCTTATTGTTTCTTCGGGTGTTTTGCAAGTTGAACCTATTGATGTAATTCTTTCTTTGGGAGAGGAAAAGATTTTAGTTGTTAGTGTTAAAAATAAGGGGAAGGTTGCTGCGAATAAATGTAGTTTGGTTGGTGGGGAGTATGTTGAGTCTGTTGATGTTTCTAATATTGGAGTTGGGGAGATAGTTGAGTTTGGATTTGTTTTGAGTGCTTTGGATTCTGGCGTCGCTGATTTGAAGTTGAAGATTGAATGTTTGGACGGTGTTTTTGCCGACGTTCCTTTGAATGTTGTTATTCTTGAATTAGATTTGGATGTTTCTATTGAAGAAATTGGTTATGCTTCAAAGGATGAAATTTTGATTAAGTATAGCGTGGAGCCAACTGATAGTTATAGTAGAGTTTTATTTTTTAGGGTTTTTAATTCGGCTGGAGGATTAGTTGCTGAGGTTTTGGAGGAAGTTGAGCTGGTTTTTGGTGAGGTTTACGAGGGTGAGATTTTGATTGATGTTGCTGATGTTGATGAGGGGATGTTGAAGATT
>JAHIEP010000106.1 GCA_018901375.1 Nanobdellota archaeon | reverse complement strand
TTTATCTAAACTCCAAGTTACACAATAAACAAGCTACACTCAAACAAAAAATATACTTCTCCCCCAACTCAAAAAAGTCCATGTAAGTCCGTCAAAGTCCATGTAAGTCCGTTCATAAAAAATTCACTAAGCCAAGCTCATCAATAAAACAAACAAAAAGTCCATGTAAGTCCGTCAAAGTCCATGTAAGTCCGTTCATAAAAAATTCACTAAGCCAAGCTCATCAATAAAACAAGCAAGCCCATCAAGAATTCCAAATAAAAAATCAAACCAAACTAACTCAACCCACCCAAAACCCCACTTCCCTTAAACCACATTTTCCTTTTGAACTCCGGTTTCTCCCCAAAATTCAAAACCAACCCAACCCTCAAATCAGTAGCCTTCAAATAATTCAACAACTGCATCTCATCCTTACCAGTTAATTCACTATTCGCCTTGAACTCAACTAGAACCCTCTCTTCGACCAACAAATCAGCCATATACTCTCCCACAACATTCCCATCATACTTAACCTTAATAGGCAACTCCCTAACACTCTTCAAGCCCACCTTATCCAACTCAATCTTCACAGCTCCAACATAAACCTTCTCCCTAAACCCATAACCAATCTCATCATACACCGTCAAAAAAGCCCTTATTATTTTCTCAGTAATATCCTCACATTCCATCAAACAGCCTCTCTACTCAACTTCACCGACGGCACCATCTGCTTATTTCCCCATTTATCAAAAAACAAAATATTATCCAACCTCGTCTTCCTTCGACTACCGACTACCGAATACCGAATACCGACGGCGGTCTCAATCCCAATCGGAAAAATCGCCTCAACATACAACCCCTCAGAAATATCCAAAACCCTCTTCACCTGCTCATCGACAAAATGTCCGACCCAAGTCGTAGCCAACTTTTGCTCAGTTAAAGCCAATAAAAAATTCTGAATCGCCGCCCCAGATTGCTGAGTCGCATACCGAACCCCTCTCTCATCATAACTCCGAACCAACGCCGAATCATCCGTCACGACAACAACCACATACTTCGCCTTACCAACAAAATCTTGCTGACTAGCCGCCGCCAACTCCACAATCTTCTTAGAATCAGAAACCAAAATAAATTTCGTCACAAAATATCCACCAGCCGATGGCGCATACCGAGCCGCATCAATCGCCCGCAAAATCTTCCGCCAATCCGGAGCCTTATCAGAAAACCTCCTAACACTCTTCCGCTTCTCAATCGCCTCCATCAATTTCATGAAAAAGAATAGATTAAGAAGTTTATAAATTATTGGAATTAAAATTACTCACCCCTCAAAAGATATTTTTCAAGAGCAACTTTAGCTTCAGATTTCATCGTAGACTTTCCATCCATTAAATGATCATAATAAGTAAGTGACTCTCTAAGTTTAATCCTAGAAATCTCGACATCTCTACCTCCATATATTTTATCTCTCTTTAAATATTTAGCAACTAACCCAACAGAATTATCTCTGACTTCTTCTCTTTTTGTAAAACTAATGCCTTGTTGATTCATCCTATAAGAATACAAAACTTCAGGCAAATGCAAAACATTCAAAGAAGGAAGCATATTTAAAAAAAAGTCCCAATCGACAGCAGATTTAAGACCTTCATCAAATCTTCGATCTCCTATAACACTCTTTCTAAAAGATTTTAAATGTCCCTGAAAATGACATCGATAAGTTAAATCGTCAAAAAATTGATGAACCCCCCTTCTCAAACGAAGACCAACTTGCCGACCCTCTTCGTCAATTTCTCTTTGATCCGTATATACATGATTTACAGAAGAACATTTTTCATAGACAGGCATAACTCTTTTTAACGCATTCCCATCTAACAAATCATCTGCATCTAATCCAAATAAAATATCCCCCCCGGACTCTTCAATCAAAACATTTCTAGCAGAAGACGAACCTTCATTACTTTGATTAATCAATCTTATTTTAGAATCTTTTCCCATGCGCCATTCCACAATTCCCCGAGTATCATCAGTACTACCATCATTAACCACTAAAATCTCATACTCGCCCTTATATGACTGATTTTTCGCGCTCTCCAAAGCATCTCCAATAAATCCCTCAGAATTAAACGCAGGAATCATAATCGTAGCAGACAAAAATTTGTTTTTCATTTTATCCTACCTATAGAATCTCTATAAAGATCAACATATTGATCAGCTATTTTATTCCAAGTAAAATCTTTCTCAACAGCCTGTCTACATCCAAGTCTATTTATTTCACCAACTTTTTTTATAGCATCAGCCATCAACCTTATGGCACAATCCTCATCTTTTTTATCATAAGGAATAACATAACCAGTCTCACCATTTTTCACAGCCTCGCTGGCAGAACCAGTATCCAAAGTTATAACTGGCGTCCCACATGCAAGAGATTCTATTCTAGTCAAAGTAAAACAATCTCCTATTCTAATCGGAAGAATCGAGAACATAGCGCCAGAATAATAATGAACTTTTTGCACATCATTTAACTCACCAACATATTCAACGTCAGGATTTCCCGCTATTTCCAAATCATAAAAAGTTCTATCAGCAATATTGCCCCCAATTTTTAATTTAACACCAGCCATTAAAGCCACCTTAACTGCTAAATCCTGCCCCTTATCTCTCTCGATACTTCCTAGAGAAAAAACATAATCTCCACTATTACCCTCATAAGGATAAGCAGAAATTTCTACGCCATTATTTATAACTTGTTGAACATCAACATATTTCGAAAAAACATTTTTTTGATATTCACTCAAAGAAGTAAAAACAATATTATCCCGTTTTATGGGAGACACCTTCGCGAATCTCCTAAGCTCATGAGGAGTCACAATAAAAGGAATATGATTCAATTTATCACAACCCTTCAAAGCCTTTTCAAACAATGGAGTTAAAACGAAATTACCAGTATGATCATGAACCACATCAACATCATTATTAGAAATATAATCAAGAATCATAGACACATGTTTTTCATAAGCTTTAGGATCATTACCTTGAATTCTAGGCTTAGACCACTCGCTTTGTTCCAAAGTAGGAAATAATTTTCCATAAGGATTAGAATCGGCAGGAGCAGCCGTAATAACATCATGACCCTTCCTATGAAAAGATTTACTCAAGGCCAAAACAACTCGTTCAATTCCACCATATTTTATATCAGGCGTAACAGGAATATGGATAGGTGCAACTTGCAAAATCTTCAATTTCTCCCTTCCCGTCGCTGTCATCTTACATTTTCCATTTTAATTTAAACGAACCAAATCGGCTCAATTTTTAGCTTTTAAACTTTTCTAATTCTCACATCAGAATACAAAAAAATAACAAGGTTCCTTTATAAGTTTTATGTCCAATTACAAAATAACAACACTATTTTACAGCAAACTCCAAACCAACTCTCACAAAAACATCACTCTATAATAAATTTCCCGACGCTGTCCAAGAGTTTATCCCCCAACAAACTATCATCACATCGAGCCAACCTAGAAATAGAATGATAAGCAGACTCACAACTAAACTCGCCATGGTCCTTAACAAGAACTGCCTTATACCCCAAACCCAAAGCACTACTCCCCGATTCAATTCCAAGTTCAGACAACACCCCATCCCTAATCATTTTAATAGAACCCCCAGCCACATATTTCAAAATAAATTGACGCCACAATGGAAGCGAATAAGCCCTGTCCTTAATCTTCCTCCCAATCAACCCAACAGAAGCCTCACCCATCTTCAGAACTAAATTACCAATATATCCATTAGCCAAAACAACATCAGCTTTCCCCTCGAGACAAACACGAGGCTCAACCTTCCCAACATAATTAACAAGATATCCTAAATCACCTTTAATTCTTTCCCTAACTAACTCATCCAAAGCCTTATCCGCATCACTACCCTTATGCTCCTCGATTCCAATAGATAATGTTCCCCAAGTCAATCTGTCTTTACCACATAAACTTCTAGCATAGACACTCGCAACAAGACCCTGATTAAACATAGTTTTAGCCCACTTGTCAACAGCTTTAGAATAATACTTTTCCTTAGAACTCCCGTCGGTAAATCCCACATCGCTAACAACAAATTTCCCACAAGTAGATGGAAAATCCGCAACGAGAGTCGGCATACCTAATCCCTTAACTCGAATAGACGTACTTTTTCGAGCAACCTGAGAAGTATCCCCAGCCGTATAAATTCCTTCAATCTTACCTTGTTCAGCATCCCTAAAAAGATAACCCAAACTCGTCCCATCAACACGCCCTTTCCCTCGAGAACCATTATCAACAGACCCAACAACCTCAACCCCATCAGGAAACCTCCCACCAAAAGCATCCCTTATCTCTCTTTCATTTCCATACAAAACAACATTAACATCACGCCTCTCTTTTAAAAATCTTTCAACCCCATAAACCAATCTAATCGTAGCCCCACCTTCCACAGTAGCATCCCCACCATCCATATCAATACCAATTCCCTTCAATGCCATACAAAAAACAAAAATCTAACCTTAATAAATTAAATTATAATGGAGTTCATATTCCTCCTTTAAAAAATTTTTACCAAGAAGCCATCGCTAAAAGCGAAAGCTACGCTTTCGGTGAACAATTCGCTTTTGAAAAATAAAACCCAAATATTTTTTCAAATACAAATTGCGAATTTGGACTCGACGGCCAAGCAAAGCGAAGGTCATCCCCCGAGAAACCCCCCAAAATCACAACCTACCGCCCTCCAAACAATTTTTATTCTTAGTAGGAAATTTCGCAGCGTATTCAAATTCGTGGCGTACAAACGTACGCGAGAATTTTAATACTAAGAAATTACCACTAAGAATAAAAATTACGCTTTCGGGAGGACTCGAACCTCCGACATCACGGTTACACCTTACTCCCATCCCTGAGAGAGTCGGACTATACCATTACCATAGCTGTACTGCCTTAGGCAGCGAGTGTCTAGTCTCTGCACCTTCAATCGCAACGTCTCGCGAAAGCTTGGCTCAGGATTGCCTGTTCTAGGTTTCCCTGAATTTACTCGCTGTTCATCTCAAGGTTTCCCTTGAGAGCTGCTAACTTTTGATTTGAAAAACAATCAATGTCCTACAGCCGTGCGCTCTACCTGCTGAGCTACGAAAGCCTAAACACTTATCAAAAAAAGCATATATAAAACTTCCTCTCATTTTTAATTCCCAAAAATTCCCAAAACTCAAATAGCAAAACCCACCAAGCCCCAGCAAAGCTGAGCCACCCACTGACAAAGTCAATGAGCCATCCACAATTAAAAATTGTGAGCCATCCAATCCTCAGATTGAGCCACCCTCAGAGTCATCCCTAAGACCTAAATCCTCGGAAAGCCCAGCTTTCCGCGCATTCTGCTTTTCCAAATACGCAAAAACATTCCCATGCTTAGCCCCCTGAATCAAACTCTCAATCGCCTGAACCGCCGACCCCAAATGCTCAGCATCAACAATCAACCCGACACTATTCCCATTAATCACAATCTCCGCCCCAGTCAAATTCTCAATCGTCTTCCTCGCCTTACCATCCGTCCCAATCAACCTCGCCCGAACTTCCTTCAAATTCTTCCGAGGAGTATGCTCCTTCACCTCGATAAACTCCAAAACAAAATCCTCATTCAGCAAAAGCAAAGCATCATCAACCATAAACCCAAAATCAACAGCCTCGATAATTTTCTCAACCAAATATTCATTCAGCTCACTCCCCCGCACAGTCACTACCGACTCCCGACTACCGACTCCCAACTTTATTTTTGCCCTACTCTCAATCCTCGGCACAGCCTTCCGAATCTTATTCATATTCGCAACCGCAACATTTCTCATAATTTTATATCAAACATCTCTTTTATCAATTTATCTATTTCATCCATCACACCCTTATCTACCTCACCAATTTTCTTAAACAACAATCCTAAGTCAATACCCCTCAACTGAAAAATCAAGGCAACAGAATTTCTATTCAAATTATTTATTTCACTCTTCTTAATAATTAAAGTATATGGATACCTCAAGGCATTAATATTAGTAGACAAAGGAATCATGCTAACAATTCCACAATTCACTCCAGTAACCAAAATGGCTGGTCTAAAACCTCTCTGCTCATACCCTCTCCCCCTTGGAATATCAACCAAAAAAACATCTCCCTTCTTCATAACTTTTCTTCAAATTTAATCAAAGCGTCATCACTCAACTCATCCCACATCCTCAACTCGTCCTCAAAACTTTTTTTTTGTCTCATAGATTCAATATAAAAAAAAACAGCCCTTTTCACTAACTCTTCCTTGCTACAACCAAATTCACCCGAAAACATATTCAACCTCTCATCAAATTCAATTTCAACCATAACATTCAATAATTCAAAACTTTATAATCTTTTCCCCTTCAAAAAAACACGAACCTCTTTTCCAAGAAACATCAAACCTCCAACGAATCCTCAATCATAATCTTAAAAATTCATCTCAAAAACAATCGACATCACAATTAAAATTTATATCACGCCTACCTCCTTAAACACTAAAAACCCAATAACTATCAACACCAAAACTGATATAACAAGAATTAAAATACCCCTAAACTTCCAAGCACCTGATTTTATTTTAGCAGATATAAAACCCAACGCCGCACCAATTAAAAACATAAAAAATGGAACAGAAAGCATCGCTTCTCCAAACCCATCCCACGTTCCACTGCAATCTTTTACTAAACAATATAAAAGCCCCGGAATAATTGCAAAAACAAACGCCAACGAAGGAATTAAAAAAACACTAATTATTCCAATCATAAAACCTACTAAAGCACCAATCAACGACCATTTCACCAAAATATTCATTAACAAATAAATAATAAATATTATATAAATCTTTCGCACCTCCAAATCAGCACTCCC
>JAHIEP010000105.1 GCA_018901375.1 Nanobdellota archaeon | reverse complement strand
TTTGGGGTTTGTTCTTTCTAAAGCAATCTTGGCATCTAACTGGTTTGCCTTCTGTAGGCTTGAAAGGAACTTCGCATTCCTGTTTGCAGTCAGAACAAATTGCTTTGTGCATTTCTCGATCTTCCATATTATATTTTCCTCCGTGTACTTGACATAAGTTTCCTTATGCTTTATTTTTGGAAGGAAATGGTGCTTTTTAGGGTTATGGGTTGGGGATATTTTTAAATACGGGGGAGTATTGGTGTTAAGATGGGAAAAGCTAAAGGTTTTGCCGAGGATGAGTTGGCTAGAGGTTATGGTGGAATTGAAAGGGCT
Source organism: Nanobdellota archaeon (assembly GCA_018901375.1). Taxonomy (GTDB): domain Archaea; phylum Nanobdellota; class Nanobdellia; order Pacearchaeales; family GW2011-AR1; genus JAGVXH01. The sequence goes on along the minus strand of JAHIEP010000105.1, from coordinate 7,301 downwards.
TTGCGTAAGAAGAATGTAAAAGAGGCTGTTCGTATTGGGAGAAAGATGTCTGCTCGTGCTGAAGAGTTGAAAGATTATCATACTTATCACGATTTAAAATTAAGAACGGATGCTCTTGATGCTGGTTGTTGGAATGGTAAGTCTTATTTCATAGATTCTATAGATACGCGAACTTTTTTAAGGAAACAGGGAGATACTCGTTCTCCTGAGGCATATGTTCGAGATAAGATGGGAGTCGATGAGGGTGCTTTTGGGGATTCGGATTCTGTTTGGGTTGGTGCTAGGAATTATACTCGTTCGGTTATTTCTATTGGTTTTATCGTCGCTGGTGTTATTGGTTTGCGTGTTAGTATTACGGGGAATGTCGTTGGTTCTGTTTTTTCTGGAGGGCTTTCTTTGAGTGTTTTGTTTTTGGTGCTTGGGATTTTGGGATTGTATTTGCAGATTAGGAAGAGGGGTTAGATTAATTTTTTCAAAACATCTGCTACTTCTTTGCCGAAGACTTGACCTTTGAATTTTCCCATTAGGAGTCCCATATAAGCGCCTTGAGATAGGTTTGGTTTTTCTTTGATTAGTTTCTTTGCTTCTTCTTTTAGGTTGATGTTGGATTTCTCGGATGCTTTGTCGAGGGATTCTCCGTCGGAGATTTTTTGCATTATTGTTTTCACTTCGTTCTCGGGGATTTTTTTGTTTGCTACATTCTCTAAGATTTCTTCTAGTTTGTCTACTTCTATTATTTTTTTAGATTGAAATAGTGTTAGCATTTTGGCGACGAGGTTTGGGTTGTTGTGTTCTTGGATTAGGACTTTGAAGTCTTCTATTTTGTTTTGTTTCAGGATTAGTTTGATTAGTTCGTCGTTGAGGCCGAATTCTTGGAGGTAGGATTTGTTTTCGGAGATTAGTTTTGGGAGGTTCTTTTTTGTTTCGTTAATTAGATCTCTTGAGATTTTTATTAGAGGGTGGTCTGTCTCAGGATACATTCGTGCTGCGCCGGGCATTGGTCTTTGGAATTTTGATGAGCCGTCTGGGAGTGCGCCTCGGACTTCGTTTTTGCAGGATTTATTTTTTACACATTCTTGTTGTCGTTTGATTTCTTTGTCGATGGTTATTTTCATCATTTTAGGATCTTGGAATCCTTTTATTTCTACTCGATTGCTTCCTTTGATTGAGATGTTGACGTCTTGACGAATTGTTCCTAGTCCTCTTTTGACTTTGCAGGCTCGAAGGATTTCTCCTATTTTTAGTGCGGCTTCTTTGATTTCTCCGGGAGTGTGCATGTGTGGTCCGGTTGCGATTTCTACCAAAGGTATACCTAGACGATCCAATTTGAAAATTGGATCGCGGTTGTCGGTTGTCGGTTGTCGGTTGTCGGCTCTTCGGGCGGAGTCTTCTTCTAGCATTACGGCGTCGATTGCGATTTTTCCCGAGGAGATTTCTATGTAACCGTCGTGGGCGATTAGCATTGTTCTTTGGAAGCCGGAAGTGTTGGAGCCGTCGATTACTGTTTTTCTCATGACTTGGGTTATTGGAAAAATTTTGCAGTTAAGTAATAAAGAAATTTGTAATGCTATTTTTAGGGCTTCTTGGTTTATTGCGTGGGGAGGTTCTTCGTCGAGTTCGACTAGGCAGTTTGTGTCGTAGACTTGGTAGGTGAAGTTTTTATTTTGTTCTGCTTCGTGTTTTGCTGCAATGTCGACGATTCCAGTTTCTCCGATTACAGGGTTTAGTGTTCTTTTAATTTTGTATTGAGGTTCGTCATTTCTTAAGAGGGAAGGACAGTTGCAGAAAAGTTTATGTGTGTCAAGCTGTTGGTGAATTTCTAGTCCTGATTTTAAAGCTAGGGCTTTGTAATCGGGGGTTGCCGGTTGCCGGTTGTCGGTTGCCGGTAATGATTTGTTTGGTTTCATGTTTGTAGAAATATGTGAAGGTTTAAATAACTTGTTTTATTGAGTAGAGTAAGGAGGTGGATATGAAAGAAATTAAGAAGTTTGGTGTGTTGTCTGTTGGTAAGGTTTTTGCTGTTATAGGTTTTATTATGACGGTGTTACAGGTAATTCTTCTTGCGGTTGTCTTCGCTGTTGATCCGACTATTGCTTTGCAGTATGGAATTGATGCTAGTCAGTTTGGTGCTAGTGAGATTGCTATGAATATTGTTGTGGTTACGTTTGTGTATTTTGTGGTGGGATTGTTTTCGGCTTTCGTTTACAATTTGGTTGTTAAATATACTGGCGGTATCAATGTAGATTTGGATGAGGCTCGGGTTAGAGTTGCTAGGGTAAAAGTCGCTAAGGTTAAATCTAAGAAGAAGAAATAGGGATGTTTGTTTTTTTTGTTTTTTGTTTGGTTATTGGGGTGTTGAGTCGATGAGAGTTTGGTTTGGTGATTTTGGAACTTGGGGTTTTTGTGCATGGGAGGTTTTTGGTTGGCTTGGCTTAGTGATTTTTTAAGGGGGAGATTTTTGCGGATTGGTTGGATTGGGGCGGATACAACGGGAGAATTGTTTTGGGGTTTTGTTTTAGCTTTGGAATAATCAATTTTTTATGAACGGACTTACATGGACTTGAGATGGACTTAAACGGACAATTTTTGGGTGGATGTTTTGCGGTTTGTTGTGAAGTGAGTTTTATGATTGCAATTAAGGGAGAGCAATGCGGATTACTGGATATCCTCACGATTTAAAATTATTATTGGTTGGGGCAGACCTTTGTTTGGATTACTGGATATTCTCATTAATTCAAATTTATGGGTTGGGTTGTTGTTATTGTTTAGTTACTAAGGTTTTTTAAATGGTGGAGGTTTGGGGTTTTTGTATAAATTGTCCACGTCAAAAGTAATCAAGTAATCTTAAAGTGACCCTCTGGAAATATGTGGATGTAAGAAACTACTCAGTAGGTTAATCTGCTGATTAAAGGTTTCTTACCAACTTCCTGTTAAGGTGGAATATCTTTGGAATAGGTTGTTTTTGTTTTAGCTTGGGCTTTGCGTGGTAAAGAAATATTGTTGTGAAAGGAGTTTGTTATGAAGAAGTTACTTATTGGTTTAGTGTTTGTCTTGTGTGTTGGGAGGATTTGTTATGGGCAGGTTTATGATATTAACTGGGCGAAGGTTGGGGCTTATGGGAAGGTCGTTGGAATCAGCGACGTGAATGGTTCGACTTTTATAGATATGAAACCCATTAGGGCAGACGAGAGGGTGGTTGGAGGGGGTATCTGGGTCTTTCTTGTTGTTTGTACGGTTTTGTTTTTTGTTCTCTTGGGACTTGTTGTCCTTGCCGTTCTCTTCTTTTTTGTGTTCTGTAAGTATCCTGATATTTTTGCTCGTGAGTTGAGTGAGGGTGTTTTATCTGGGGGGGGATGAGAACAGGAGGATTGTCGTTGTTGGTGATGAGGAGCAAAGGAAGTTGGTTTTTCGTTTGCTGGCTGAGATTGGCTTTTCTTATGAGAGTTGTTTGGAATTTGGGGAGGCTGCTTTGGCTATTAAGGCGATGGAGGATGTGTATGCGGATATTGTTTTCTATCATGTTCCTATTGGTTCTCGGGATGGTTTGTCTCTTTTCGCGGAATTAGGTGAGAAGGTTGTTACGATTTATTCCGAAGGGGACGATCCTGATGCTGCTGTTCTGAGTGGGGATGATGCGTGTGTTATTGGTCCTTTGGATTCGGAGAAGCTCAAGAGAGCTTTGTCTGAAATTGTGTAGGCAATATAATTTTTGGAGTCTTTGATTGGCTCTAGTAAGGAGATGATTATGAAAAAGTTAATTGTGGTTGTGATGATGGTTGTGTTTGGAGTTGTTGGATGCAAGAAGGTGGGCAGTCCGGATGGTTCGTTGGTGGCTGGAGTTGGGGTGGAGAAAAGTTCGGAGGGTGATGCGGGTTCTGGGAGGTTCGTTTCTTCTTCTGAGCAACTTGTTAATGTGATTCTGATTGCATTTGTTACGACGGTGTTGGGTGTCTGTGTGGTTGGATTCGATAGGTTACAGAAGAAGTTTGATTCTCCTGAGAAAAGACTTTCTTTGTGTCGGGCTGATGTTTTGAAAGTTGCTGTCGATACTATGACATGTAGTTTTCAATTGTTTGATGCCTCTTTCTTAATTGAATCTTTGATTGAGAAAAATAGATCTTCAACTCTTGTCAATGTTTTGACGATTCTTGATAAAGAATTGAGGCAACTTAAGGAGTTTGCTTGGTTTCATTCTCTGGATGAGAACAAGAGTAACTCTTTGCTTGCCTTGTATGATGCTCAGGAGAAGCTCGGGGTTGATTTTACGACGATGAAAATGGGTGATGGGAGGAGTTCTGTCCAGGTAGCTCTAGAGGTTTTTGGCTCGGAGTCGTTACTCAGGGTTTTGAATAAGATTGGGATTCTTTCAGATACGGCTTTGTTGGAGATGTATCCGACGGAGGGGGTGTTGTCTCTGGAAGCGGATGAGGGGCTGGATGATTTGTTGGCTTATCCCGAGGATTCTGTTTTGTCTGATATTGTTGACGAGGAGGTTGGGGCTGAGGATACTTCTATGGGTAATGGATTGGATGATTTGTTGAAGGAAGAGGATGGTGAGAGGGGATGATTTAATGTTGTTTATGGAGTCTTCAATTTGGAAGACTCCTTTGGGAGATTGATATGGATGGTAAAAAGTTAAAAATTTCTGATTGTAGGTTTTATACCTTGGGTGATACGTTGGAGATTCTGAGGATTACCGAGGAGAGATTGAGGAAGCTGAGAGACGGTGGCGAGTTGCGTGAATATCGTGATGGGCTTGAGGTTGTATTTAAGGCTGAGGAGGTTTTGGTTTTGATGGATGGCTCTGATGATATTTAGTAAGTGTTAATTTCGGGTCTTTGATTTGGAAGATTCCTAAGGAGATTAAAGTCATGAGTAGAAAAATGAAAAAAGTATTGGTGTTTGTCAATGTTTCGTTTGGAGCTTTTTTGATTATTATTTATTTGGGTGTGCTTTTGCAATCAATAGGTAGCGAAGGTGGTATTTGGGCTTATTTTGATGAATATTCTATAGGTTTTACTTTGGCTATTTTCTCTGGGCTTTTGCTTATTTTTTCGTCTCGTATTATAGTTCGAGATACTGAAGAAACAAAGAAGCTCACTGCAGAGTTGGAGATATATAAGAAAAGAGCTGAGGAGCGTAGGAAGGATGCGCTTGAAAGTATGACTGATGGGTGTATGGGGTAATGATTGTCGACGGGTTTGTTTGGGAGTCTTCGTGGGAAGACTCCTTCGGGTAGGCGTTTTTTATTTTTCTGAGTTGGCTTAGTGATTTTTTAATAAACGGATTTAAACGGACATGAACGGACTTAAACGGACAGCGACGGTACTCTCACTGATTTGAAATTAAATTTGGTTGGGCATGTTAATTTTTGTTTTGGAGTTGTTGTTATGAGATTTTTTATTTGTTAGATTTGGGTATTCCAAACTAGATGTTAGGTTTTAGGGGTTAGGTGTTAGATTTTCTAGCATTTTTTCTTTTTTGTTCCATTGCTTGTGGGCTAGGACGTAACCTAGTTTTATCAACGCTGTTTCGGTTGTTTCGTTTAGGAAGATGATTCCGGTTTTTTGTAAGTCTCGTCCTGCGGAATACACATTCGGATTTAGAGTTCCGTAGATTGTTTGGGGGGTTGCACAGATTATCATTCCGTTGTCGATTGCTTTTTTTATTTTTGGGAGCCAGTTGAATTTTGCGTCTTTGCCTGGGACTTGTCCGATTCCTGTGACTTCGAGGACGATTCCTTTGTATCCTTGTTGTTTGTAGAATTCTAGGATAGCTGGGTCAAGGCCTGGTGTTATTTTTATTGAGGCTACTTTGTCTTGGAATTTTGTGTCGATTTTTACTTTTCTTTTTTTGTCTTTGGCGTTGAATTCTTTTTTTATTTCGAATTTGTCTTCGGAGATTTCGGCGATTGGTTCGGAGTTTATTATTTTGAAGGCGTCTCGTTTTGAGGTATGCATTTTTCGGATTTTTGTTGCGGGCATTGCGAGGCAGGATTCGTCGTCGGTGTTTTTGTGTCCGATTAGGGCTATTTCTGCGATGTCTGATGTTGCGTATTTTGCGGCGCAGATTAGGTTGAGGGCAGCGTCGGTGGATGCTCGGTCGATGCTTCTTTGTGAGTATGTCAGGGCGATTGGTTTGTTTGGTTTGCCGATGAAGAAGGCTAGGGCGGCGGAGGTGTAGTGGAGGAAGTCGGTGCCGTGGGTTATGATTATGCCGTCGATGTTTGGGTCGTTTAGGTGGGGTTCGCAGGTTTCGGCTAGGATTTTCCAGTCTGGGAAGGACATGTCTTCTGAGAATTTTAGGAAAGGTTTTTCTATTTTTATGATGTTGCAGATTTTTTTTATTTCGGGGGCGATGTTTAAGATGTCTTGGGCGCCTTCAGTTGAGATTACGGCTCCGGATTTTGGGTCGAGTCTTGAGGAGATTGTGCCGCCGGTGATGACAATTACCACTTGTGGCAATTGTCGGTTGTCGGTTGTCGGTTGTCGGTTGTCGGCATGACTGGGGCTACTGGATTTTTCTAGGATTGTAGCGTCGAGGATTTCGTTTTCTCTTATTCCTATGTTGTAGCCGGATTTTAATTTTAGGAGGATGATTTCTGGGTCGTGGGATTCTAGGGCGTGGCCTTCCCATGATTTTGATTTTGTCTGGAGTTTGACTAGGTCGCCTGGTGTCAAAATTATCTTTGATAATTTTGCGGTTGTCGGTTGTCGGTTGTCGGTTGTCGGTTGACTTGGTGAGTTGGGTTTTTTCATGATGTTTGAAGGTTGGAGAGATATAAAAAGGTTTATATAAATTTGAATGTTAAGTATAGTATGAAAAATGGAGGGATTGGAGATAGGTTGGTTTGGTTTTTAATTGGTGTTGCGATTGTTGCGGGGGTTGGACTTATTTTGTCTTTGTTTATATGATGAGTAGGTTTATTAGTTTTTTTTGGGCTTTATTTGGGGCAGTTGTTGGGGGTGCCTTGCTTTTGTTGGCATATTTTTATTTATAAGATGAATGTTTTTTATTTTTTTAAATGGTTATTGTTATTTTTGAATTTTGTTGTGATTGTCGTGTTTAGCTCGATATTTTTTGTTTCTAGTAATTGTTTTAATAGTGTTGGTTTTGTAAGTTCAATTATGGTTTTAGTTTTAGATATTATATTATTTGGTTATGAAGTAATATAAGTAAGTTAATAAATGGGTGATTGTAAATAGGAATATGATTAAGGTGTTTCCGGTGAAGATTGGTTTAGAGGTTCATGGATATCTTGATACTCGAGAGAAGTTGTTTTGTATGTGTTCGACGCGGAG
>JAHIEP010000104.1 GCA_018901375.1 Nanobdellota archaeon | reverse complement strand
GTTTCGAATGCTCGAGGTGGGCGAAGACCGCATGCACCGAGGTCGGCTAAGAATCCGTTTAATAAAACAAATAAGAAAGAATTACAAATTGCTTTTTGTTCTGCACTTGCTGGCAATTTGCGGGGTTTCGGTGTTCGGGGTTTCGGTGTTTCGGGGATGACTGGTTCGGCTAATCGTGGGGTCGTTTTTGATGGTGCTATTTTAGAATTGAAGACTAAGGATTTTAAGAAGGTAGTGGATGAAATTTTTGGTGATGCTAAGATTTGGAAGGTGAAGAAGATTAGGGCTGGACGGGGGAAGATGAGGGGTCGGAAGTATAAGTCTAATGCTGGTTTGTTATTTGTTATTGGGAATGAGGAGAGTATGAAGAGGAAGGGGATTGAGGTTGTTAGTGTTGATGATTTGTTGATAAAAGATTTGGCGCCGAATGGTGTTCCGGGTCGATTGGTTTGTTACACGAAATCTGCAATCGAAGAATTGGGAAGCAGATTTCAGAACGCTTCGCTTAAGAACGGCTCCGCCTTAAGAACGCTATCGCTTAAGAACGCGAAGGGGAGTGTTGGAGAATGAAAACTATAATTTTGGAGAAGATTAAGTCGACTGAGAAGATAGTTAGGCAGATTGAATTGGATAATGCTTTGGTTTTTGTTGTGGATAGGGCGGTGAGTAAGCCGGAGATTAGGGCTGAGGTTGAGGATTTGTTTGGCGTTAAGGTTGTGAAGGTTCGGACTCATACTATGAAGAATAAAAAATTGGCGTTTGTTAAATTAAATTCGGAGTACCCGGCGGTCGATGTTGCGACTAAGCTGGGAATGATGTAAATGAAATCGGGGATTTCATTTACAGAGTGTAAGTGTGTTAGTGTGTTAGTGTGTAAGTATGACTTTGTAGCTGGAGGGAGTTGTTAAGATGGATAGACAAGAAGTTGTTGCGCGATTGGAGAAAGATGTTGGAAAGATTGTTATGGTTCGTACTAAAGATTGGTGCCAATTTCCTGCACTTAATGCAGGACATGGACAGATCCCTAATGATAGTAACTTTTGTTTTATTGTTGAAAGGGTAGAAGGGGCCGTTCCTGGAACTGATGATTTTAGAGGAACATATGTTTCGCCTTCAAGTATAAAATCATTTAAAGATTGTAAACAATATTCTACTTGTTATGAAGTTAATTTTGACAGAAGACATTTTCATAGCGAAACCTTAATTTCTAATCCGGAAAAAATATGGGAGGCTCGAAGTTTGTAATATGGGAAAAAGAATAATTTCGCAGCGTCGGGGGAAGGGGAGTCATACTTATCGGGTTAGGCAGAAGGCTAGTGTTTGTAGTCCGGGATATATTAGTGTTGATGGTGGTGAGTTTGAGTGTATTAGATTGAGAAGTTCACCAGGGCATTCGGTTCCGATTGCTAAGTTTATTTCGAAAGAGGGTTTGATGTTTGAGAATTTTGCTGTTAATCTTTTGTATGTTGGGCAGAAGATTTCGTTTGGTTCCCGGTTAGATAGTAAACATCAAACGGGACAAGGGTATAGGCCTGGGGATATTGCGAAGCTTGGGGATTTGAAGAATGGGACTGAGGTTTTTAATATTGAGCATAATCCTAAGGACGGTGGGAAGTTTGTTAGGACTGGTGGAAATGCAGCGACGGTGATGGCGAAGGAAGGCGACATTGTTAAAATTATGATGCCGTCTAAAAGGGTTAAGAAATTTAATATTAATTGTAGGGCGACTATTGGGCGGGCTGCTGGCGACGGTAGATTGGATAAGCCAGTGTTGAAGGCGGGTCGGAAGTTTTTTATAAAGAAAGCTAAGTCTAAGTTGTGGCCTCGAGTTTCTGCGGTTAAGATGAATGCGATTGACCATCCGTTTGGTTCGGGACGAGGGAAGCGAATGAAGTCGAAGATTGCGAAGAGGAATGCGCCGCCGGGAAAAAAAGTCGGGCTTATTCGTCCTCGTAGAACTGGGAGGAAGAAACGATGACGATGGACTTTTTTTCCAGTTCGAAAAAATTCTTCGGAATTTTTTCTGTGAGTAGTGAGGGTGAAAATCGGAGATTTTCACGAGTTCGCTTCGCTGTGAGACGACTTGGGCAACTTTACGGGGGGTTATATTAATATGGCTGAAGAATTAGTAAAGAAAAGTAAGGACAAGTTTTTCCGAGGGAAGAACGTCGAGGAATTGAAAAGCATGGATACTCGTGGGTTTGCTAAGCTGGTTAAGGCTCGGGCTCGAAGAACTCTTTTGAGAAACTATGATGTTGTTGAAGCGTTTGTTAGAAAGTGTGAGGAGAGGGAGAAAAAGAATAGGCCGATTAGAACACATGATAGGACGATTGTTGTTGTGCCGAAGTTGGTTGGTAAAACGATTGGCGTTCATAATGGAAAGGAGTTTGTGAAGGTTGTTATTGTCTATGAAATGTTGGGACACAGATTGGGGGAATTTTCGATGACTAGGAAAATAGCTAAACATACAAGTATTGGAGGCGGGGCTAAGAAAAAATGAGGTCTTCATTTTTTCTTGGTGGTCGGTGGTCGGTAGTCGGCATGTCGGTTGCTTGGTTAGCTAATGTGACTGGAGGAATTTGTTAAAATGGTAGACGGGAATAAAACTAAAATTGTAGATGAAAAAGAAATTGAAACAGAAAAAAATATGACACCAACAAGTGTATCCATTGAATCTGGAAAAGAAAAAGTTGAGAAGGTTAATGCTGATAAGAAGATTGCTAAAGTTAAAAAAATAGAAAAGAAGGAAATTGCTATTGCTAATGGGTTTAGTTTGAGGATTTCACCTAAGCAATGTGTTTATGTTTGTAAAATAATTAGAGGAAAAAGTCCTGAGGCTGCGGTTGCTAGATTGCAAGCTGTTATCGACGAGAAAAGGCCGGTTCCGATGGCTGGGTTGGAAGTTGGACATAGAAAGGGGCAGGGTTTGGCTGGTGGAAGGTTTCCGAAGAATGCGTGTAAAGGAGTTATGGATATAGTTAAGCAGGCTGGTGCTAATGCGGTTGTTAATGGAATTGATAATCCTGTGATTTCTATTGCTAAGAGTGACCGAGCTTCTGCTCCGTTTAGGAACGGTGGGCGAAAGGGAAAGAGATGTCATATTCATATAGAGGTTAGATCGAGGCAACAGGTAATAGGTAATAGGAAACAGGGAGGGGGAAAGAAATAAAATGGAAGAAAAGAAATTTGTTGAAGTTAGGAAAGATGAATATAATATTAAACAGTTTGTAAAGCGAATGTTTGGGAAGGGAAAAATTTCGCGAGTCAGAATTGAATATACTCCCGTCGGTGAAAAGATTGTTGTTTCGACGCACAAGCCTGGTTGGATTATTGGGAAAGGTGGGGAAAAAATTAATGAGTTGACTGAGGTTTTGAAGAAGCGGTTTAAGATGGAGAATCCGCATGTTGATATTGAGGAAATTAGACATCCTGAATTTGATGCTCAGTTGACGGCGGACGAGATTGCTTTGACGCTTGAGAGATTTGGGGCGATGAAATACAAGGCCGCTTCGTACAGGGTTTTGGGTAAGATTAAAAATTCTGGAGCGCTTGGTGCTGAGTTGGTTGTTGCTGGAAAGTTGCCGTCGGACAGAGCGAGAGTTTGGAGATTTGCGTTTGGATATTTGAAGAAAACTGGGGATGCTGCGAAGGTTGTTGATAGGGCGGAGTCTGTTGCCAATACTAAGCAGGGTGTTGTTGGGATTAAGGTTGCGATTCTTGCGCCAGGTGTTAAGGTTTGTGACCAGATTACCGTCGATGATGAGTTCATGGAATTAGTAAAGAAGAATACAACGTTCGAGGAAGTTGAGGAGACTGTTAAGAAAATAAAGAAAAAGAAAGCTAAGGGGGATAAAAAATAATGGAGAATAAAAAACTTGGTGAAAAGGAAATTACTGGGAAAATTAAGGAATTAAAAGTTGAATTATTGAAAAATCCTACGAAAAGGGCAAGGATTAAAAAGGAAATTGCGCGACTTTTAACTATGAAGCAGTTGGAAGTCGGAAGTCGGAAGTCGGAAGTCGGGAAGTCCCGGGATAGCGACGCTGATGTTGGAATTAAATTTAAGGAGGCAAAACAGTAAAGTGGAAATTTGCCCGAAATGTGGATTGCCTTTAGCGGCTTGTGTTTGTGGCGAAATTGCCAAAACACAGCAGCGAATTAAAGTGACTACCGAAAAGAGGAGATTCGGAAAAGTTAACACGATGATTAGTGGATTTGATAACGACGTCGATATTAAAGAAATCGCCAAGAAGCTCAAAATAAAAAGGGCTTGTGGGGGGACGGCGAAAAATAAAATTATCGAGTTGCAAGGAAATCACGTCGGGCACATAAAACGAATATTGGTTGCGGAGGGATTTTCGGAAGACCAAATTGAAGAATAAGCGCTACGCGAGAGAATAGAAAATGGTAAAAGAAAATAAAACAACAAAGAAGACTGATGTGAAGGTCGAATGTAAGGATAGACTATGTCCCGAAAGAGTTCGCTTCGCTGTGAGTGGTGAGTGCGGAAAAATTTTGGGGAATTTTTCCTTGAGTTCGGCTTCGCCTGTGAGAAAGGGCTATGGCCCGACTTGGCAACATGATGAGGGTGTT
>JAHIEP010000103.1 GCA_018901375.1 Nanobdellota archaeon | reverse complement strand
TTCTGAAATCTGCTTCCCAATTCTTCGATTGCAGATTTCGTGTAACAAACCAATCGACCCGGAACACCATTCGGCGCCAAATCTTTTATCAACAAATCATCAACACTAACAACCTCAATCCCTTTCCTCTTCATACTTTCCTCATTCCCAATAACAAATAACAAACCAGCATTAGACTTATACTTCCGACCCCTCATCTTCCCCCGTCCAGCCCTAATCTTCTTCACCTTCCAAATCTTAGCATTACCAAAAATTTCATCCACTACCTTCTTAAAATCCTTAGTCTTCAATTCTAAAATAGCACCATCAAAAACGACCCCACGATTAGCCGAACCAGTCATTCCCGAAACACCGAAACCCCGAACACCCACACCCCGCAAATTGCCAGCAAGTGCAGAACAAAAAGCAATTTGTAATTCTTTCTTATTTGTTTTATTAAACGGATTCTTAGCCGACCTCGGTGCATGCGGTCTTCGCCCACCTCGAGCATTCGAAACAGTCGCACCAATCCAATTAAACGATGAACCATGCCTCGACATAATCTTCCTCGGAATCCTAGAAATCCCCTTACCATAAGTCGCCTTCCAGTCATGCCTCTTCTTTTTCGAAATCCCCGACGCTGAATACTGAGCACCCGCGCCCTCCATCGCCCCATAAGCCTGAGCATAAATCCCCTTCTGTGCTTCAAAAACTTTCAACAAAATATCCGCCCGAATCTTCCCTGAAAAACATTTAGGCAAATCAACAATCCCCTTCTCTTTCCCATTCTTATCAAATAATTTAGCTTTCATTTTACAAACTCCCTCCATCCACCCAAGTCCCGTGCGAAGCACAGCCCCTGACGAAGTCAATCCCCACGCAAGTAGCCCCACGCAAGTAGCCCCATGAAAAAATCAAAGATTTTTTCATCGTATCTCCATAATTTCAAACTTTTTCTTAGCTTGGAATTTAGTTGGTCTAATAGGCGATGTCATAACAATTCCCCTCTTCTGCGGTCCCATAACAGAACCCTTCAAAATAACATAATCATTCTTAACAACCCCATAATGCTCAAACCCACCCTTCGGATTAATATCCCGACTACCCACTACCGACTCCCGACTTCCGACTTCGAGAATTAAATTATTATAATTAATCCTCGTAAAATATCCATGCTGCCCCATTTGCGGAGCTCTAAATGTAACCCGAGCAGGATGCCACGGCGCCAACGAACCCGGTCTTCGCCTTCCCTTCTCAGACTTATAAGATTTCAAAGCAATCCCAAATCGTTTCACCGGACCAGAACTTCCAAATCCCTTCGTCACCCCTCGAACATCAACCAACCCCTTCCCGAAAACATCCCCAACCAAAATCTCCTTTCCAATCTTCTCCTTAATGAAAGCCAACTTCTCGTCCTTCGAACCACCCAAACCAATCTCCAACATATCCGCCTTGTTCTTATCGACACAAGTTCCCTTAACGCCAGAATACATAATCACCCGAACATCATCAAACCCATCATCACCTAACTCCTTACTGCTAACATCTAACTGCTCGCCGTTCATCGCCTTCTTACTTACTTTAACACTCTTTTTTAAATCCTTCCCATTCGCCACAACAACATCCTTAACAACTTTCCTATTTTTGTAAAATCGAACCGAATAAATTTTCATTGCCGGACATTCAACAACAGTAGCTGGAATCGCAATTCTTTTCCCCTTTGTCATAGATGCTTCAGTATCATCCTTTGCCCAAACAGAAATCATCCCAACCTTGTATCCAACAAAACCCATAAACCCAACCCCGTCTCTAGAAACCGGCGCCCAATTCACACTAGGCACAACTTTCTTCGCCCGCACCCTCGGGTAAAACTGCAAACTTCCACTGTGTATTCCGTTGTTATCTGTCATTTTTTTATTAGCCCTCAAGCTATGTAGTCTTACTACTGACAATTCCTCGATAGCACTCAAGTCCTCGTCGTGACCAACCAATCACAAAATTCTCATCATCCAAACAGTTAAGTTTTGGATGGAACCTAAAACAACGCGGAAGAAAGGGTATTTAAAGTTTACTCCCCAAGGAAAAATATGAGAAAGCAAAAAAACGAAAACATCGGATGGTTCATAATCGGCTTCGGCGTAGCAATAGCAATCTTTTCAATTCTAACATTTTTCTTTATCTAATGAAACTCGAAGACTTAAATAGATTTATGATTATACTACTTTCAGGAATTCTATTATTTTATATCTTAATATCCTCAATAAACTCAAATTATTTCAACCCAAAAGATTTATTATACAGCTATTCAATTTTACTTTACGACATAATCTCTTCAATCTACTTTCTTCTCAATTCCGAATAGTCGCCAACATTTTTAAACCAATTTTCATTAACTACTCCATGAGCATAAAAACACCAGACAT
>JAHIEP010000102.1 GCA_018901375.1 Nanobdellota archaeon | reverse complement strand
GTTGATTGTGGTGGGAGTTGTGAGAGTTGTGCTTCGAGATATTCTTCGCGTTAGATCGCCTTCGGCGTTAGAAGGGGAAGGGGATGCGGATTTTGTTTTGGGGGTTGGGGTTGGGGTTTGGGGCGGGGATTGGTGTGGGTTGTGGGGTTGGGGGTTACGTTTATGTGTAAACGGAAAGATGGGTGGTAGAGCTTCGCGGTAGATCGCTTCGCGTTAGATCGCTTCGCGTTAGAGACGCGTTGCTACAGATTGACTTGGCTGCTTGAATGACTTTGTGATATGAGAGTTGAGGGTAATTTGGGATGGAGCTGACAGGATGGATATGTTTATATAATACGATGTATTACGATTAATACATGGGAAAGACTATTACGACTAGGTTGTCTGATGATATTGTTGAGATGCTGAATGAGGTAGCCAGGGAAGAGAATGTGGATACTTCTGCTGTTGTTAGGAAGTTGTTGCTTGGAGCATTGAAGGATTGGCGGAGGGAGTATGCTTTGGGTCGTTTGGGAAGTCATGAGATTTCTATAGGGTCTGCTTGTCGGATGCTTGATGTTGATTTGTATGAAATGATGGATATTGCGAGGGGGAGTAATGTTGATTGGGTGGGATATGATGATGAAGATTTGGAGAAGGATTTGAATATTTTAAAAAATGATAAGTAATTCTACTCCTCTTATTTGTTTGGCTAAGATTGGTAGGATTGATGTTTTAAGGAAGGTTTTTGGGAAGGTTGTTATTCCTAGGCAAGTTTTGGAGGAGGTATTAACTGAAGGGAAGGAGGGTAGCAGGGAGATAAATGAGTGTGTTGAGGAGGGGTGGATTGAGGTTGCTAGAGTTCGGAGTAAGAAAGATTATGGAGTTGATAAGGGAGAGAATGCCGTTATTAATTTGGCGTTGGAGTTAAAGGATGAGGTTTTGATTGATGATGCTAAGGCTATTCGGGTTTTGAGGGTTTTGGGATTGAATTATTTTAGAATTACTAGTTTGGTTTTGTTAGCTTTGAAAAAGGGTGTTTTGGAAAAGGGGGAAGCTAAAGAGATTATTTATGATTTGGTTTCTAATGGATATTGGTTATCCTCTTCTTTTTTGGCTAGGATTATTGGGGCTATCGAGAAATTTTAATTGTGTCTCTAAATGTGGACTTAAGTCTATAAAATGGGACAGGATAGGAAGTTTTATATATGTCTAATAATTGGGACTTAAGTCTATAAAATGGGACTAAGACTCACTGAGGTGGAGAGGTTCAGCTGATGCTGGAGAGGTTCACTGCGGTGGATGGTTCACTGAGGTGGAGAGGTTCACTTCGTGGGGCTTGGTATATTGAGCGGGACTTGGTAGTCAGATTGGGAGGGATTGATTAAAATGGGACAGGAAAATAAGGAGAAAGTGTTGGAAGTTTTTTATGAGTTTCCGCAGAAGAGGTTTACGGTTAGAGAGATTGCTAATGTTGCTAAGGTTCCGAGGGCGACGGCTCATAAGATTTTGGTTGGGTTGAAGAAGGACGGTATGGTTGATGGGGAGGGAAGGGCGGTTTGGAGTAGGTTGTTTTTGTCTAGGAAGGTTGCGTATTATGTTGATAAGATTGTTAGTTCTGGACTGATTGATTTTTTGGTAAAAGAATTGAATCCTTCTGCGATTGTTTTGTTTGGAAGTATTAGCAAGGGGGATTCGGTGAAAGAGAGTGATGTAGATATTTTTGTTTCTAGTTATGTCGAGGATAAGATGAAAATTGAGATGAATTTGGATATGAAGAAGTTCGAGAAGAAGATTGGACATAGGGTTCAGTTGCATTTGTATGATAATATTAAAGATGTTAATGAACATTTGCGTGCTAATATTGCTAATGGAATAAAATTGGAGGGGTTTTTGAAAATATGGTGATGAGCTGGGAAGCATGTGAAAAGAGATATGTGAGATTAACTCAAAGAGACGTTGGAAAAATCGAGTCTATTCTTGAAAAGGTGGGAGACAGAATAGATATTATTGAAAGTTTGGATGTCAATGTAAAAACTGTTTCTTTTATTGTTGAGGGATATTGTGAGGCAATTAAGGAATTGTTGGTAGCATATATGTTGAAAGACGGACTTAGGTCTAGGAATCATCAGTGTATGGTTAGTTACTTTTTTTTGAAGAACCCTGAGATGAAGTTTCAATCTATTTTAATTGAGAATATGAGTGATTTTAGAAATGGTTTAAATTATTATGGAAGGGGAGTTCCGTTAGGTTTTTATGAGGAGAATGTAGACGAATTTAAGAAGATAATTAATTTCTTATTTGAGTTATTGGAGGTGAAAGATGAGTAGTACCGATGATGTTTGCGAGAAATTAAAAATTTCTCGAGGCTGTAGGTTGCAGGTAATAGGTAATAGGATAGTTTTTGTAAGCGGAGGTGTTTTGTTATGACGAGTACGGATGATATATTAAAAAAGTATGGGGCACGAGAAACTTTGTTTCTCGGGGCGTTCGGTCGCTTCGCTTGTCGGCGTTCGGTCGCTTCGCTTGTCGGTACTTGTGTGGCAAAAAGGGATGGTGTAAGATGGTAAATACGGATGATATATTAAAAAAGTATGGAGCTAGAATAGAGAGGCAGATGGGCGGGTATAACTCGGGAATCGGGAGTCGGGAATCGGGAGTCGGGAAGAAGTATTCTAAGAGTTATGATGAGTTTCGGAATGATATGATGCCGGAGTTTTCTAGGTATGAGAGATGGTGTAAGTCGATGGGGAGTTTGTTTAGGATTAAAGTTGGGGAGAAAGATAAGCTGAGGATTGATAGAGCTATTGAGATTGCGCATTTGAATGTTGATGCGAGTGAGGTTTTGGTTTTCTCGACGATGCTTTTGTTTTTGACGCTGTTTGGGGGGATAATGGCGACGGTGGGAGGGTGGATGATGTTTGGGAATGGGAAGTTTGAGACATTTCCTATTATGCTTACTTTTTTGATTTTTTTGTTTGGGATTTTTTTATTTTTTTATTCTTCGAAAACTCCTGAGCGGTTGGCGATGAAGTGGCGGTTGAAGGCGTCGAGTCAGATGGTGCCGGCGATTTTGTATATTGT
>JAHIEP010000101.1 GCA_018901375.1 Nanobdellota archaeon | reverse complement strand
ATTCCAATTTGAACAAATCCCTACCTTCGCTAAACGCTCCGTCCTCGGCCTGCGGGCAGACTTTCTCACGAAAGCCATTTGAACTTTGTTCAAATCCCTACCTTCGCTAAACGCTCCGTCCTCGGCCTGCGGGCAGACTTTCTCACGAAAGCCATTTGAACTTTGTTCAAATCCCTACCTTCGCTAAACGCTCCGTCCGGGATTTGAACCCGGGTCGTTGCCGTGAAAGGGCAATATCCTTGGCCACTAGACTAACGGAGCATATTATTAGAGGTCGGTTTTGATTTTTAAACTTTCGCGTTGCGTAATGCTTATATAGTTTGTCGACGGATTTTGTTGAAGATGATGAGCGTTGTTTATCGGATGAAGGTATCTGGATTTTCGGTTTGTAAGGTTTGTGGGGATAGATGTTGCGAATGTGGTGTTGAATTTCCCGAGACTGAAGTTGTTGCTAAACTTTTTGATAGGCATGGAAAGTTGGCGTTGATTAGGGATTCTAAGGATAGGCGTTTTTTTAAGGGAGGGGTTAGTAAAGGAAATGTCGTCGGTGAGCGTGTTTTGTTTTTGCCCGATGGAAGGAAGTTGAATAAAGCATATTCTTTGTTTGCTAAAAATTTGGTTGTTCACGACGAGAAATCGAATTCGCATTGGGATGTTATTTTTGAGAATCCGAATGGGAAGATGGCTTATCTTTATGATTTAGATAAGGTTAAACTTTCGAATGAGAAGAAATATGAATGTGTCGCTGAGTTTGAAAAATGTCTTGGGAGGCTGAAGAAAAATTTGATGAGTTCTTTGGATAGCGATTCTCTTGCGCTTCCGATGTTGATTTTGTTGAAGACGAAGATGAGAGTTGGGAATGAGATGTATTATTTGAAAAATGGACATAAAGGACTTACGACGCTGAAGAAGAAGGATATTAAGATTTCTGGAGATTTTGTGACGTTTGATTATATTGGGAAAGATGGGGTTCCGCAAAAAATTAGGGAAAAATTTTCTTTGAAGGTTATTGCTGGATTGAAGAAATTGCTGAAGGGGAAGGATGCGCACGATTTTGTCTTTGTTGATTTGAATGGGCATACGTTGAAGGATACTGATTTTGAGAAGGCGTTTATTCGGCATTGCGGGGAGAGGTTTTATCCGCATATTGTTCGGTCGCACTATGCAACGAGGGAGAGTGAGAAATTTTTGGAAAAGAATGGGCGTCCAAGTAGGGAGGCGTGTGTTGAGTTTTGTTTGAAGTTGGCGGATAAGCTTGGGCATAAGAAATTTTCTAAGAAGACAGGGGGCTGGGAGGATTCGTATAGGGTTACGCTTCATCATTATGTTAAGCCGGAGTTGGTTGAGAGATTTAATTTTTGATTTTATTTTCTATGTTTGAAGAATTCTATTTGGCGGAATCTTTTTAGGACTTTCTCGTATGGTCCTTTTTCTACTAGGATTTTCTTTTTGTCGTCGCTGAGAAGTCTAAAGTCGTAATGCGACGAAGATTTTTCTATTTTATTTTTGCCTGGATATTTTTTCCATCTGGTTGCTATTTTTTCTTTGTATTGTAATACCATATATTGGTGTAGTTATTAGATATTATATTCTTTTTGATTATATAAATTGTTAAAAAGGTGAGTTATTTGTTTGGGTATGAAGAAAATGAGGTGGTAGGGGGTAGGGGGTAGGGGGTAGGGGGTAGGGGGTAGATGGTAGGGGGTAGGGGGTAGGTATGATTTTGGAAAGGATTTTTATTATCGGTATGTGCCGTATTTGAGGGAATATGAAAAGGTTGGGTGTTATGACCGTGTGCCGAAGGGGAAACTTTTCTATATTAAGTGTCCTTGATTTATCATTTTTCAGTGTGCCTAAACTTTTATAAGGGCGTTTCTTATTGATATTTTATGGAAGAAGAAACAGTAACTCCTACGGAAGATGCTGTCGAGGAAGCTCCTGAAGCGGAATCGATGGAAGAACCGGTAGAAGAAGCTGCTGAGACTCCAGCTGAAGATGCTCCTGAAGAGGAAGCTGCTCCAGAGGCTGAGGAAGCTGAGGAAGCTCCAGAGGCTGAGGAAGAGGCTGAAGAGAAAACAGCAGAAGCTGAACCTGAAGAAGAAGAAACTGAAGCTGCGGCTGAAGAAGAAACTTCCGAAGAGGCGGCTTAAATCTTTTACAAAACTTTTTTATTTTTGAAGCCGCCGGGCGAGGACAAGGGGAAGGAATCGCCGGCTTTAATTTTTTTTATTGATTGAGTTTGTCGTGATGGTCTTATCGAAGGGGCTGTTGTCTTCTGGGTTTGGGGTCGTGGATGAATTTGTTAGATGTATGAGTTGTTAGGATAATTAAGAATGGGACGCGAATGGACGCGAATTTTGTGAATTTACGCGAATCTTTATTTTGGGTTTGGGTTGTTGATTTGTAACTTGTTGTATTTTCTTTTTAGATCACGGATTTACACAGATGTGCACGGATTTTTTGTTTGGGTTAATTTTATATAGACGGAAGGCGAGAATCGCCGTCGCTTCAGAGAAGCTCGGACACGGAATCAAAGATTCCTAAAGAAAACCTAAAGTTTTCCTTTAAACTGGCGTCGGACGCTCTTCGATTCTAAAAATAGACGGAAGGCGAGAATCGAACTCGCGTCTCACGGACCACAACCGTACATTCTGCCATTGAACTACAACCGTCATTATATCAGCTTACATAGTAAGTGATAATGTTTTTAGGATTGAGGGTTTCTTAAAGTTTGTTATTTTCGGAAATGATTAGAAAAGTTTAAATATGTATAATTGGTATATGTTTATAGCTAATGGAGATATAAATGGCAAAACAAAAATTGATTCAGAAAACTTCGCATTCTCCGACGCTGAATAGTGTTTTGATGGTTGAGGATGTTTTGAGGAAGGCTAGGCAGGTTGTGAAGGTAGCTGAGCTTAAGAAAAAGTTACCGAAGAAGATTATGCATTCTACTCTTATGACTATTTTGGATTACTTGCAGATGAGTGGGAAAATTTTGATTTCTACGAAAGGAATTATTTGGATTTATACTCCGAGGAAAGAGTTGAATAAAATGATTGAGAGTGGACTTGAGTTATGAAACCGACGAGGGTTGTTATGATTGATGATGCGAAGAAGGCGTTGATTAAGTTGAATGAGATTGTTGGTATTCGAATGAGAATTGGGAAGACAAATTCTGCGGAGATTCAGATGTTGAATTCTATAAAAAATAAGATTGATTTGATTAAGCAGAATCCTTTTTATGGGGATAATATTAGGAAGGATTTAATCCCAAAGAAATATAAGGTGCCGAATCTTTGGAGAGTTGAGTTGACGAACTATTGGCGAAGGTTGTATACGATTCGGGGGGACGAGGTCGAGGTTATTTGCTTCGTTTTGGAAATAGTTAGTCACAAAGATTATGATAAAATAATGGGATATAAAAAATGAAGACGCAGACTGTTAAGGGATTTTCGGATTTTGTTGGGGCTGAGGCTTTGAAGAGGTCCGAGATAAGAAAGATTATTCAGAGGCAGTTTGAACTTTATGGT
>JAHIEP010000100.1 GCA_018901375.1 Nanobdellota archaeon | reverse complement strand
GAGTTGAAGAGTTGGCGGGCGGCTTTGAGTGAGGAGAGGGGATTTTCTGATTATGTTATTTTGACTAATGCTACAATTAATGAGATTGCTCGAGTGATGCCGAAGAGTGCGGAGGAGTTGATTAAGATTCCTGGGATTGGACCGTCGAAGCTGATGAAGTATGGGAGTAAGATTTTGGAGATAGTTGGCGGGTTTTAGAGGCCAAATCTTTGATTTGTCCTTTAGAGCTTCGCTTTAGAGCTTCGCTTTAGAGCTTCGCTTTAGAGGTCAAATCTTCGATTTGCCCTTTAGAATGTTTTGGGGAGTTTAAAGAAAGTTTAAATAATATTGTTGGGTTTTATTTTTATGGTTTGGATAAAAGAGAAGATGAAGGTTTGGGTTCGGGCTAATGAATTTGCTAATGAAGTTTGTGTGAGAGTGCTTAAGTTTCCCAATTCTTCTTGGAAGCATTCTGTTTCTGATCAGATGACTGGGTCTGCTGGAAGTATTCCTGATAATATTGGAGAGGGCTGTCTGGGGACTAATGCAGAGTTTATTAATTATTTGAGAATTGCTCGAAGAAGTGGAAATGAATTGCAGGTGCAAGTTGGGAGAGCTTGCAGCTTGGGGTATTTGAGTGCGGAAGAAATGAGTAGGTATTTGAAGGAATTAGAAGAGATTGGAAAAATGATTAATGGGACTATTAGGTATTTGAAGAAGAGGGTTTAGAGAACTGAGGTTCTTTAGAGCTTCGCTTTAGAGCCTTCGGCTTTAGAGGTAGATTTATTAAGAATAATTGTTTTTATTTTTAATGAAGAGGATGTTGTTTTTTTTGGTTTTGGTTTTATGTGGAAATGTGCTTGGTTTGTCTGGGGTTTCTCCTGGGAGTTATAGTGTTGATTTTGAGGCGGGTCTTTCTAAGGAATTTGTTTTTGAATTTGTTTTGGATGAGGGTGTTGAGAGTGCTTTGATTGTTGAGGGGGATTTGGCGGAATATGTTAGGTTGGATAAGGAGAGGATTTCTGGTAGAGAGAGTGTTGCTGTTAGTTTGAATTTGCCGTCGGATATTGAGGGTTTTGGTGTTCACGAGATTGTTGTTAGGGCTGGGAATGTTAGGGGTGTGATTAAGGTTGATGTTGCTTATCCTGATGATTATGTTGGTGTCGAGGTTAGTGCTCCGAATATTAATATTGGCGAGGATGTTGAGATAGGGATGAAGCTTTTGAATTTTGGGGAGGGGAACGTTTCTGTAGATTATGGTGTTGATATTTATGAGGGTGGTGAATTGGTTGAGAATTTTTCTTGGGTAGATGTTGAGGTTTCTGATGTTTTGGATTTTTCTTTTTTTGTTTCTAATCTTTCTGCTGGGGACTATGTTGCTTCGGGTTGGGTTGATTCTGGTGAGGTTCGGAGGGTTGAGAATTATTTTAGAGTTGGGGAGTTTGTCGTCGAGGTTTTGAATTATAGTAGTAATTTTACTAGGGGAAAGTTGGATAGGTTTGAGGTTGATGTTGAGAGTTTGTGGAATGATGATATTGCGGAAATTTATGCTGAGGTTGAGGTCGGTGGGGTTGTTGTTCTTAGTACTCCGGTTGTTGGTTTGAGGGCGTGGGAGAGAAAAACTCTTGTGGGATTTTTTGATGGTGCGGATATGGAGGGTGTGATTGATGCTGAGATTTTTTTGTATTACGGGGAGGGTTCGAGTTCTAAGGTTGTTGAGTTGGAAGTTGTCGACGGATTTAATTATGTTTTCTATGGGATTGTTTTGGGGCTTGTTGTTCTTTTTCTTCTTTGGAGAGTTGTTGTTTTTGTGGAGAAATATGGGAAGAGGTAGTTTTTTATATTAGAAAATGTTGAATGATTTATGGAAAAAAGAGTGGTTGTTGTATTTGTTTTGTTTTTGGTATTGCTTGGTTTTTTTAATTCGGTTTTTTTTTATTTTGTTGGGTTTCCGTTTTCGCCTGTTGTTATGACGGGGTATGTGGCTAGTAGTGCTGGTTTGGTTAATGTGCTTATAGAGATTCCTACGATAATAACGATTCATTCTCCTGAGAATATTACTTATACTTTTAATAAGGGGGATATTTATATCGTTGCCTTGAATGTTTCGGCTGATTTTGAGGTTAATGATAGTACGGGTTGGAAATATTCTCTTTATGATATTACGCATGAGGTTTATACCGAGGAGAACACTTCTTTTGTTCCGAATAGTTCTATCGTTGGAGTTAGATGGGGAAATTTATTGACGGTGTTTGCTTATTGGGAAGATAATTATTGGGTGAGTGAGGTTGTTGTTTTTAGTGTTAATGTTTCTAATTCGGACCCTATTTTGGGAGATATTGATGAGCCGATTTTGGTTTGTGAGGGAGAGAATTTGGATTATAGATTTAATGCTACGGATGTTGATGAGGAGGATTTGACGGGAGATGTTACTCCGAAGAATCCTTTTTATTTGAATGATTTGGGGATGAGTGGGACGAATATGAGTTTGTTTGCTATTATTTCTGGGGTTTTGCGTAAGGTGTCTGTGGGTAATCATGCGGAGACGATTTCTGTTGTGGACCCTTATGATGGAGTTGATAGTGTTGTGGCGAATATTAGTGTTATAGAAATTAATAATCCGCCGACGATAGTTGATGTTGGTGCACAGACCGTTTGGCTGGAGGGGGATAATTCTACTTTTTATTATGTTGCTAATGTTTCTGATGAAGAGAGTAGTTCTTTTAGTTTTAATTTGACTTGGGGTTCTGGTGAGAATTTGTTTGATATTAATTCTTCTACTGGAGTTATAAATTATACGCCGGTAGTTGGGCACGAGGGAAAGGTTTATTCTTTGACGGTTTGTGCTTCGGATGATGCTTTGTCTAGTGTGCATGAGAATATTAGTGTTTGTTCTCCGAGGGATGGAGATGTTGAATCGGTTTGTGATAGTTTTAGTTTAACGGTTACTGAGGATAATCGTGCTCCGGTTATTTCTAATTATGTGCCTTCTGGGAATTTCAGCGTCGGTGGGACTACTACGTCTGATTTTTATGTAGAGGTTAGCGACCCTGATGGGACGATTCCTGATATTGATTGGTATATTGACGAAGTTTTGCAGGAGCATAATGAGAATGTTTCTAGTGATACATTTTCTCACGCTTTTGGTTGTGGGGTTTCTGGAATTTATAATGTTACGATTATTACTACGGATGGTTTGCTTAATTCTTCGGTTTCTTGGGAAGTTAGTGTTGGGCTGGTTGCTTGTCCTGTTGCCGTCGCTGGTGGTGCTACTAGTGGTAGTGGTGCGTCTTTTTGTTTTGAGGATTGGGCTTGTGATGATTGGGAGGTTTGTCAAAATGTTAAGCGGTCTTTTGATGCTAATGTTTTTTCTTTGGAAGAGTATACTTCAATGAAGGAAATTTGTGCACAAGAGGGGTATGGGGATGATGCTTTTTGTGGATTTCAAATAACGGCTTGTTTGGATTTGAGAGATTGTAATAATACTAAGTTGAAAGTTGAGCGTCCTTCTGAGCAAAGGATTTGTTATTTTACGGAGAATCCTAATTGTCACGACGGTATTTCGAATTGTCACGACGGGTCTTGTGAGTTGTTGATTGATTGTGGTGGACCTTGTGGTCTTTGTGCTACTTGTTCCGACGGTAAACAGAATCAGGGAGAGTTTGGGATTGATTGTGGAGGGCCTTGTCCTTATCTTTGTGAGTTAGAAGAGCCTTCTGATTTTTATGCTAATGCTCTAATTGTTTTGTTGGCTGTTTTAGTTTTGGTTATATTGTATATGATTTGTAGATTGTTTATTTTGTTTTTTAAGAGAAAGAAGAAGAAAGTTAAATCTTAATATTTTTTTGTTCTTGTAGTATTTTTTCTGTGGTTTTTTCTATTAGTGTTGGTTTTTTATTTTTGAAAACTTTTGGTATTCCTTTTTGTTCTTTTTTTGATTTGAGATAAGGATTGTTTAAGATTAGGGAGATAATTACGTCGATGAGGTAGGCTAACAATAGATATATAAAAATATCTATGATAATATTTTTTGGTTGTGCTGGAAATTCTTTGGTGTTTAGCATATTTAATTCGAGAAATGGGAGTGGATATCCGACGCTGATTACTATGTCTGTCTTGCCTGATAATAATTCCCCTAAAGGAAGTTGGAATAACGAGAGTATAATTACTGCCAAGAAGATGTATCCCATAATACTTGCTATTCTTTTTGTTGGGATTAGTGATTTGGGAAATGTTTTTTTGAGAAGTTCGCTTATGGGTTCTTTTCCGGCGTATGTATATTCTGGTTTTTTTGGTTTGGGAATTGGCATAGTTGAATTGAAAGATTTGTTGGAAATAGGCGGGTTTATTTTTGCTGGCTGATTTGGATTGATATTTGTGGGTGTTGTTTCTTTTTCCATCTCTTGTTTTGGTGTTTTGACTTTAAATAATTTCGCCAAATCCTATTAGTCGCCAGTGGTTGTTTAGATTTCTTGCGATTCCGATTGATTCTTTTTTTAATGGGACTACTGGAATTTTTAGGGATAAGTCTATCGTCGGCTGTCGGCTGTCGGCTGTCGGCTGTGGGTGAATTTTGGTTATTTGTCCGACGGTGATTGAAGTGTTTAGACTTAGCATTAGCATTTCGTTTGGTTTTAATGGTTGGACTGGTTCGTGTTTTCCGGTTCCAAAGACTTCGTCGAAGAGGGTGTATTTTATTTTTATATTTTCTGTGATTTCTGGGAGGGTACCTTCGTACGATGCTATTCCTCCTGAAAGTGAATCTGCTTTTGTTAGTGAGGGGTCGAGTTCTGTTTCTATTGCTATGCTTCCTCCTTGTGTTGTTTCTTTGATTGAATATTTTCCTTTTTGCATTGATACGATTTTTGATTTTACGGTTTTGTAATGGTAGACGTTTCCTTTTTTGTAAGAATATCCTGGTTTGATTTCGATTGTGTCACCGACTTTTAATCGTCCTTGTTTTAATGCTCCGCCGAGGATTCCGCCGTGGAGGTCTTCTATTTTTGTTCCTGGTTTGTTGATGTCGAAGCTTCGTGCTATTAGGAATATTGGCTTTTCGTTTTTTGGAGTTTCTGCTATTTCCATTTTGCATAGCTCTTCGAGGATTCTGTCGAGGTTGATTTTTTGTAGTGCGGAGATTGGAATGATTGGCGAGTTTTCTGCGATTGTTCCTTTGACGAATTCTTTTATCTGTTTGTAATTTTCTTTGGATTTTTCTTTGGAGACTGTGTCTATTTTGTTTTGGACGATGATTATTTTTTTGATGTTTTTTGATTTTAGGGCGACGAGGTGCTCTTGGGTTTGGGGCTTGATTCCTTCGTTCGCGGCGATGACGAGAATTGCAGCGTCCATGATTGCTGCGCCTGAGAGCATTGTTGCCATGAGCATTTCGTGTCCGGGTGCGTCGACGAAAGTTATGTATCTTAAGGGTTTTCCTTTTGAGTCTTTGTCTGTTGTGAGTTTTCCGTTTTCACTTCTTATGATTGCGTCGGCGTATCCTAGTTTTATCGTTATTCCTCTTTTGAGTTCTTCGGAATGTGTGTCTGCCCATTTGCCTGATAACTTTTGGAGAAGTGTTGTTTTGCCGTGGTCGATGTGTCCAACTATACCGACGTTTATTGTGTTTATTTCTGCAATATCTTCTGACGGAACTAACAGTTCCCTACAGGTAGCCTCCCTTGAGTTAGTCGACTTCGTCGTATCTTGTTCCATCTAGTTATCTAAGAATTTGAGTTTAAAAGATTACGCTTCTTCTTCGGTTGCTGTTTCTTCAGAATTGTTTTGAGTTGCTGTTTTTGTCAGGTCTGCGAATCTCATGATTAGTTCTACTGCGACGATGAAAAATAGGAAGTATAGAATGTTTTGGAACAGCGACGGGATTGCGGTCATTCTTATGAGTAGTTCGTTGATGTTGAAGAATCCGGCTGTGGTTATTGCGATTGCTAACATCGTGAATGGTATCATTTTTGCTAGGTCTTTTGCTAGGTCTTCACTGATGTATGATGTTGCTCGGACGGATGCGACGAGGGCTGCGGAGATTAGAAGAGCGGTTTCGGTTTCTATTCCTTTGGATAATAATAGAATTAGAATTGCTAAGACGGTGAACCAGAAGAAAGTTAGGATTGGAAGTAGGATTATATATTCGATAATGTAAAATATTATTGCTAAAAATTTTGCTGCCGTCGGGTTACTGTATTGATTGTATTGGTTTAGGTTTATTTCGATGATATTTTTTTTGGCTAGGAATTGGTAGAAGTAGAATACGAAGACGGAGTAGATTATTATTACGGTTGTGAAGAAGGCGAGGGTTAGGACTAGGTTTTTTTCGGTTAGGAGTATGTTGATTAGATTTTCTAACATTGTGTCACCTATGGATACTTGACATTTCTAATATATAAATGTTAAGTATCGAGGGGCCTTGCGTCAAAACTAAATTCATCTAATTATTTCTGAACCATCACGTAAACTTTTCTTCCGATATATTTTTTGGGAACATCAGCCTTAGCGCCCGTCCCAAATTTCGTTACGATTTTTTCAAAAACAAACTCGATATCATCTTCAATCGAAAGCTTACCTTTTTCCAAATCTATTTTTTTTGCCATTAAAAAACATATATATATAGATATATAAGCTTTTCGGTGTTACGTCGCGAGGTGTTGCATCACAATAAAATTTCTCAACTCGAAAATTAATCTTTATCGATGGTAAAACATCCAAATGTAGAATTTAGAAAATTGGTCGTAAAAATTAGAGACCCAAAAAAGAAAAAAGAAATTTATCCTCCTCAGGAAATAAGAAAGATTCATTGGAAAGAATATAATATTTCTAAAATTAATGAGTTCAAAAACGAGTTAGATTTTATTCGAGAGTCTGTTAATGAAATCGATTTTATTGAAGAGGAAAATACTGGAAGACCGTCGACGAATTTAAGATATTTAGTAAAAGCAGTTTTGGTTTGTGAATTATTTGGAGTTCCTGAGCGACAGGCTCAGGGACTTTTAGAAATAATCGGAGGATACATTGGAATCCATGACAGCGTCGATGATCGCAAAATTGGAAGAGCATATGACAATCCAAAAGTTGCAATTATTCTTCAAAAGATATTTGAAAAATACAAAGACAGCGACGGTATTCTTGGAGGAGATGGAACGGGATTAGAAAGAAGTAGAAAGGAGAATTATGAATCCACAAAGAAAAAGAATGCCGGACGATATATGACTTCGATTGTCGACTCTCGAGAAATCGTTCAGGCATTCGATATTTCTGGGACGCAAGAATGTCAAATTATGTTTTCGTTAATCGAAAATGTTAAGGGAAAATCCCTAACTCTCGACGCTGGTTTTAATTGTAGAGATTTGACTTGGAAAATTGCTAACAAAGGAATGAAGCCAATTATTTTTCCGAAGAAAAATAATAATATAAATGGCGACGTGTTCTGGCAAAAAATGTATTATTCTTTTTATAATGACGTCGTGAGTTGGCTGATAGAATATCATCAGCGAAATCATACGGAAAGTTTTCATTCGAGTTTTAAGCGAGTGTTTGGAATTGTGACGAAGTTAAAATTGAATGCAAAGTTCGTTCAGGTTTGTGCTCGGATTGTTTTGCATAATCACAAAAGGTTGAGTTATTTTAATTTGGTTCGAGAGTAGTTTTGACGCAAAGCTTTTAGATTAGGTAGATTTATAATTTCGGATGTCGGTGCTTCGCGAGGGGGTAGGGGGTAGGGGGTAGAT
>JAHIEP010000099.1 GCA_018901375.1 Nanobdellota archaeon | reverse complement strand
CCCCCTACCCCCTACCCCCTACCATCTACCCCCTACCCCCTACCCCCTACCCCATACTTCTTCAAAACAACCTCAGGACTCTTCCCATAATCACTAATCACCCTCTGAACATCCTCAAACCCCAAAACCTTACTATTAAACAAAGCATACAACAGCCTCGTCCGAACATCAAACTCCTTAAACAACTCCTCCATCGAAAGCCCAAACTTCTCACAAATCTTTTCAAAAACCTTACTCTTCTTAGAATAATAAAACTTATCATCAGCAGGACTCCACTTCGAAGAAGTATTCGTAACAGCAACCCCATCTTTATCCACACTAACAACCTCAACAACCTCCCTCAATCGTCTAGTCTCATGACCACCCACAATAGCATGCGTCATAATCGCCATAACATCCAAACCATTAATCAGCATCGGACTCAAACTAATAGGCGGAGTCTCTAATCTTCTAATAATAGAATCCACCGAATCACCGTGCATCGTTGAAATCGAAGCGTGTCCCGACGCCATACCCTGAAACAACACCGACGCCTCCGCACCTCGAACCTCACCCACAATAACATAATCAGGATTCTGCCTAAACGAACTCCTCAACAAACTAAACATATCAACCCCTCCACTGCCTTCAGAAACTCCAGTCCTAACAACCGAAGGCAACCAATTCTCCCTCGGCAAATTCAGCTCTCTCGTATCTTCAATCGAAACAACCCGATTCTCCTGCGGAATAAAAAAAGCCAAAGCGTTCAACAAAGTCGTCTTCCCCGACGCTGTCCCCCCAACAATCATCAAGTTAGATTGATACTGCAACAAAATCCAAAAGTAAGCCAACATCTCCGGACTCAAAGTATGAAACCCAATCAACTGAATCGGTGTCCAAGGCGTCTTCGTAAATTTACGAATTGTAAAAGTCGGTCCCTTCGAAGTAATATCCTGAGTATATGTCGCATTGACCCTCGACCCATCAGGCAAACTCCCGTCCAAAATCGGATTCGCATAAGAAATATAACGCCCCGTCTTCTGAGCCAGCTTCTCTACAAAACTAGTCAGCTTTTCCATATCATTAAACTTAACATTTGTCTTAATATTCCTAAAGACCCGATGAACAACATACATATTCTCTCCCATCCCATTACACTCAACATCCTCAATAAAATAATCTTTCATAACACCCTCAATCTCATTAAGCCCAATAAAATTCCTATAAATATAATAAAAAATTCTCCTATAAGAATCCTCTTCAACAGACATCCCCAATTCCGAAACAATCAGCCTCGCTGTCTTATCAATATAATCAAGCAAACTCTCCCTCGTCTTCGTCTCTCCAATCATACTAATATTAACAATCTCCCTCATTGCCTGTTCAATCCTCTCTAAAATCTCCTTCTCCTCTTTAGAAATCAAAGGCTCTTCTAAATCATAAACAACCTGTCCAGACTCCTCGTCCCAATGAATATGAACCGAAACATATGGAATAATAACCATATACCTAACATCTATCTTCGTCTTATCCTCAAAATTCGGAATCAATGGAACTCGCGGATTAATATCAATACTAATGTCACCCATAATACTTCCAAACAATTAGGTTATATAAAACTATTTCTAAACGCCCATCTCCATCCCAACTTCACAACTCAACCCAATCCACCAACCCATTCAGCAGCCAACTCATTCTGAAGCAACGCGTATCTGAAGCGAAGCGTATCTGAAGCGAAGCTCTGAAGGACCGCAGTCCTCTAAAGAGAAAATTCGAAAATTTTATCTCTAAAGCGAAGCTCTGAAGAAAAAATCCCGAAGATTTTTTCTCTAAAGCGGAATTAAACAGCATTCAATTCAATCACAGATTCGCCATCGCCATTCTTCCCAACATTTTCAATACTGAACTTATACGAAGTCGCCGCAGGCTCCAATCTCTTAGTGCCACTCTCTCCCTCGCCATATCTAATATCCACACCATATTCAGATTTCAACTCAACCTCCCAAGCTCCACTCTTACCAGAAGTCGTAACTTTCATCTTACCCAAAGAAACCGGAACACCCACCTCACTATATGCAAAACTAGAATCCAACACCCAAGAAACACTGTCCCCATCCATATCAATAATTATCGCACCCTTCTCAATCTTCAAATCCACAACACGACGATTACCAATTCCCTTCTCCTTTACCTCAAGAATCTTATTCCCTATATTCCCCAAACTCTGAATAGACTGCTCAATCATAATCTCATCCTTCTTCTCATTTATCTTCGGCAAAGCACCAGCCAAAACCAAACCAATAATCGCCAAACCAATCAACGTATAAATAACAGTCTCAACCCAAATCTGCCCACGAACATTATACCCTCGCACACCAACCTTTTTCATAACACTAAAACAAAAACATTGTTTATATATCTTTTCAAAAAATAAAAACCCATCATTCGCCGAAACTCACTTCACAACAAACCCCAAAAAAAGATCCGCGAAAATTAGCATT
>JAHIEP010000098.1 GCA_018901375.1 Nanobdellota archaeon | reverse complement strand
CGCCGCGCGGACCGCGTCCAGCAGCGAACGCCCTTCATCCGCGTTCATCCACGTACTATAACACCCCCATGCAAACTACACAACCCAAAACAAAATCCATTTACAAAGATTATATACAATTAATTATTCCGAAGCTAAAATGATAAACTAATCGTAGCTCACTCCAAAACATTCACACAATAAAGAATAAAACTTTACTCTGACTTCATCGCCTCAAATAAAAACTTAAAATAACCAACGCCCTCTCTTCCGACTTCCGACTTCCGACTTCCAGCTTCGTCTTGCAAAGCAAGACGTTCAACAATCAACTCCGGAGTAGAATGCGCCAACCGCCCCATCACAGGATTATGGTCAACAATCAAATTAAAATTCTCATCTAAACCCTTCGCCTCAATCCCATCAATCCTCGCACCCTCCGGCAAACTCTTAGCAATCTCGGCCCCCAAATGCGTCGCCAAAATTAGATAACAACCTTTCCGAATAAAAAAATCCGCCGTAGCTGAAATAATTTTCCCAGCAACACCAGGCTCAGTAACCGCCTCAATCTCATCCGCCAAAATCAAAACCTTCCCATCTGAAGCACTGACACTCTGACACTCTGACACACTAACACTCTGAGACACTTTTGACAGTTGAGTCAAAAGTGTCTCAAACGCCCCTTTAGAAGTCGAACCCTTCGTCTTAGCAAAATAATAAACATCACTAAACATCGGCAAATGAATCTCCCCATCAATCGGCAACCCTAACTGAAACAAAGAAATATTCTGCAACACATGCTCAAGCAAAGTCGTCTTCCCCCCAGAATTCGCCCCAGTCAAAATCGAACACCTACTAAATTTATCCAACTGAAAACTAATCGGCTGACCATTATTCAAAAACATATTAACAGCGTCGCTAAAATACAAATTCTCACTAACATTAGGAAACTTTTTCTCACTGCCAACAACCGACAACCCACTACCGACAACCCAATTTGCGACGCCGTTGCAAAAATCCTCAACCAACAAAAGAGCAGATAACCTCTCTAAAATTTTAGGCACTCTCTTCAATTCTCCAGCCGCCCTCTTAACCCGCCCAGCCAAATCCGTAAACTCCGAAACACTCTGCCTTTTTATCTGACTCTCTAATTCCTTATAATCAATCGTCACCGGAATCTGCAAATTAAAAATATGCTCACTCAAACCCGAAGCCTCAATAGCTCCCCGAACAATTTCCAAAATCTCCGTCGGCATCTTCCCCTCACTCAACATCTTCATCATCGCCTCACCCGAAATAGTCATCTCCTTAATTTTCTCAGAAACAGCCTCGTTAACTTCCCCCAAAATCCTCTCCGCCTCACTCTCACTAATTATCTTCCCCTCCTTATTCTCCAACAACAAAAACAAGGGTTCCAACTCCTTCAACAATTCCCCAATCTCACGAGACACCCCACTCCCCTCCACATCCGACCCACCGATCTCCCGACTACCGACTACCGAAGAATTTTGCTCTTTCCGCAAAAGAGCAAAATTCTCCCGCCACCCAGAAATCTCTTCAAGGTATCTTTCCAAATAAACATCCTCGACAGAATCCAAAAAAACCGACTGCGGCAACCGCTCCAACAACAAACTAAAATCGTCACAATCCACAACCTGAACAATATCATATCTCTCCAACTCCTGCACATCCCTCTCACTCATAATCAACTGCACCCCACACCCGAGCCCATTCAGCTTAACAAAAGTCGCCTCGTTCTCAGTCACAACAATAACATCATACCTCGGCTTCCAACTATCCCTCGGCTTCCCAATCTCCTTCAGATACTCACCAACACCCCGACACCCCGAATCCCGAACACCGTCGTTTTTCAAAAGCCCTTTGAAAAACGATTGCCTTTTTTCAATTTCTTTAAAGTCATCAGTAAACCCAAAAAAATTCCAAAGATTCGAACTCTCCGAAAACACAAACCCCGACGACAATTTCGACAAAACCTTCGCATGAATCGCCTTAGCATCCCTTGTCTTATATATCGACTCACCCCGAACACCCAAAGAACTTCGCCCCGAACTAAACGGACTAAGCCCATTTTCCAAAACAAATTTAACCAACTCTTCTTTCATAAAAACAACTCACCAAAATACCTTATAACTATTATTACACTCAATCACAACAATTCCAAAAGTTATTCTTCATCCAATCACTCCAAAATAATTTAATCCAAATAATATCGTCAAAACCAAAACCAAAAGTATACCAATTTTACTAACAACATCCCTAAACTTTTCCCTACTCATAACAGCAACAACATTACAAAATATATAAATCTACCTAAACCTCCTCGACTAAACACAACCCACAAAAACTACATCACAACAATTCCAAAAATATATCATAAATAATAGCAAACAAAGACATGCTCACAACTAACAAATCAAGACAACCACCATCAACCGAACGGACAATACTTGCAGAAATAAGAACAAAAGAAAAAAACAATAACACAAATCTAGCTTCCCTCTTTCCTATCTCCATACCAATCTAACAACCTCGATAACTACCAATACAAAAATAGAAACAACACAGACAACTCCAGCAAAAATCCACCAAAAGTCATTCTTCATATTATCACCCCAAAATAATGTAACCAAAATATTATAGTCAAAACAACAACCAAAACTATTCCACCTTTCGCCAAAATATCATCCCTTTTCTTTTTACTCATAACAACAACAAGATTCCAAAATATATAAATCTACCTAACCACCAACCCTCCCCCTACACCACTAACACCCCAGCGAAGCTGAGCCACCCATCCGCAGATGAGCCACCCGGCAAAGCCGAGCCACCCACATCAGTGAGCCCCCCATCCGCAGATGAGCCTCTCAAAAAATCTTTGATTTTTTGAGCCCTCTCCATAACCTTCTCCCACCGAACCTTAAATTCCTCCTCGCTAAACGGCACCCCCTCCTTCAACCTCTCCATCCTCTCCAAAACATCAAGGTCAAATTCCTCTAACCTATCCTTCCTTAACAAATAGTCAAACGCCCCACCAACATCTCCCCCAAAATAATCAACCAAAGAATCCGCCAAAGCCCACCCACAAGCATGAACATCCCTACTTCCCCGACTATAATCCTCAACAAACCCCTCCCTTTCTAACACCAAACTAAACTTCATACTTTCCCATAATTCAGAATTCTTATCTCGAACTTTTTCAACTCCAGCCATTCTAAACAAAAACCCCGCAGCTTCTTCAATTATTTCAACGTCCTTACGACAATTTCTATAATTAGCCTCTCCTCCCTGATAGACAACATGCCCCAATTCATGAAAAATCGTCCCAAGACTAATCTCATATCCTCTATCTCGAAACCAGACCCAATTCTTATCAGGCCTATGCACTCCAACAATTTTCTCATCCCCTCCCCTCATAAGACTAATCTCCAACCCCGACGGCAAACTCCTCCCAGTCAACTCAAAAAAAACCTCTCCAGCCAAACCCAAAATATCCCCATACTGCCCCTCCTTCTCTCTAAAAGACTTCGTCACATTCCCATAAAAATCTATAGTCCTATGAAACCTCTCATTCCCCATCTCATCAGGCGAAATATAATTCTCCAAAGAAGCCCTATCCTCAGAACTCAATCCCTTCTTCTTCTCCAACTCACCAACCTCCCACTCAAAATCCCTAAGGTAATAAAAATTATTCTCCCTACAATTACTCGTCGCCAAAGTCTCCTGCCCACCCACCTCAGCTTTAATAGAATAAGCAGGTTTATCCAACGTCCCATAAATCGCCCGATGCGCATCTACATCAAACCGACCACAACCCCCCAAAGCCAAACCCGCACAAACAGCAACAAGACCATTTCTCATAAAAAACACAAAAACAAACCCCTTATAATTATTACTATACTCAAAAATTATCCCCTCTTAGCAACACTAGCCCTTGTATTTCTACCACCGCCCCGAAATCCCGAAACACCAGAACTCCGAACCCCCGAACTTCGCTTATTCCTCTCCCCTGAACGTCTTTCCATCCGACTACCGACTACCGGCTTCCCACTACCAGTTCGTCTCCCAGACGAACTTCGTGCCGCCCTCCCATGAAGCCCTCGAGAAACCGACCCCCTATCCCTATTTTCTATTTTCTGATTTCTATTCTCTGTCTTCCCCCCTCGCCCCCTAGACCGAGCTTCCGACTTCCGACCTCCGACACCTGACCGACCCCATCCCGACCCCCCGACCCCCCGACCACCGACCACCGAAATTCGAACTCGTTCAAATTTAGGCGTCATCCCTCGCTTAACAACTAACCCCTCATTCCGCCTCATTATATTAGAAAAATTATCATAATCCCGACTCGCCAGAATATTAACCGCCTCACCCGACGCCCCCGCCCTCGCTGTCCGCCCAATCCGATGAATATAATCCCGAGCATCCGCCGGCAAATCATAATTGTAAACATGAGACACCCCAACAATATCCAATCCCCTCGCCGCAACGTCCGTACAAACAATAACCCCCGCGTTCTGAAGCGGAGCGTTTCTAAAATTACCCATAACCCTCTGCCTCTTATTCTGCTCCATCCCCCCATGAATCGCCTGAGCATTAACCCCATTCAATCTCAAATTACTCGCAACAAAATCCACATTCCGTCGAGTATTACAAAAAATCATAACCAAAGGCGCGTTTTCGTACTTCAACAAATGAACCAACAAAGAAAACTTCTCCCCGTCCCGAACATCATAATAAACCTGCTTCAACAAACTAGTATCAACATAATGTTCAACCGCAATCTCAACAGGCGACTTCATATATCTCTTAGAAAAATCCGCCAAGTCCCCAGATATAGTCGCTGAAAAAAGCAAAGTCTGCCGCTTCGAAGGACACGCCTTGACAATATCCCCAACATCATCCTTAAATCCCATATCCCACATTCGGTCCGCCTCGTCCAAAACTAAATAATCAACCTTAGACAAATTAATAGAATTATGCCGCATATGGTCAAGCAATCTTCCCGGCGTAGCCACAACAATATCCGCGTATACCAACTTCTTAGTCTGATGAACCATCGAGACACCACCGTATACCGACGCAACCTCAAGCCCTTTGTAATAAGCAAACTCTTCCAAAGCCCCCGCAACCTGCTCACAAAGCTCCCGAGTCGGCGTCAAAATCAAACCCTGAACCCCCCTGCCCTTAACAACATTCTTAATCATCCCCGCACCAAAAGCCAAAGTCTTCCCAGACCCCGTCGCTGACCCAGCTATAACGTCCTTTCCTTCAAGAATCAACGGTATCGTTTTCTTCTGAATCTCTGAGGGCTCCGTGAACTTCTTATTCGAAATAACTTTCAAAACGTGCTCACACAGACCCAACTTTTCAAATTGTTCCATGTTCAATATTCCTTCTAAATCGAAGGAAGTTGGTAAGAAAACTAGGTTTCTTACAAATAAATCTCCAAGAATAATCTCAGACTTGAATCCTCGTGACGCCTCAACAGAGGTGCACCAAATGGATGCGGCCTAAGGACTCTACTTATTTACATAATCAAACCAAAAAATAAACTTATAAAGCTTTGCATCCACATCCTCTTATGCCAAAAAAATGTCCAGTATGTAATTCAACCCGTTACGAAAAAATAGAAGGCAACTTCAAATGTGCCAGATGTGGATTCATAAACAAACCAAAAGAAAATACAACTAACCCTCAATAGCATCTACCTTATCTTCCGCCTTCTCAACAACTGCCTGCTGCTTCTCAATCTTATCCTCATTTCCCCCAGCTTCCATCTCCTTCAACTCCCTCTCTTCCTCAATCAACTTCTTCTTAGCCTCATAAATCTTCTGCCTCCGAATCTTCCCATCTTTGAACTTCTTTATCCTATCTTCAGTCTCCTTAACCTTTTCCTCCGTCTCCTCCAACTCTCTCTCATCATCATCCAAAACAACCCTCTTCTTCCCACGATGCGAAATCATAAAAATAAAACCAACCAAAAACAAAAACAAAACAACCCCACCCCCACCCAAATAACGCCAATTAAAATCTCCATTATCATCAAAAAAAACAGCCTTACCAACTAAAAAAATATTAGTAGAATTATCCTCTTCATCCTCAGTCCCAACAATCTCAGTAACCTCAACAACACTCTCATTACTAACATTAACAACCTCAACTTCCTCAACAACTTCTTCCACAGCCTCGATAACAGCAACAACAGCCTTCAAAATACAAATTCCTCCTCGACAATCAGCTTCAATCCCATTCTTAAATTCCGCACTAGTAATGTCCTGTTCAAAATCCCGAAAATCCCCAGCAGGAGTTGTGACAATAATCCTAAGATTATAAGGAACTTCTAAAGAAAAAAAAGTCTTCGAAACAAAAAGCCCGCTACTATTAACAACTCCCTTATCATTATTCATAGTCATCTTATTTATATCCCTAATAACAACAGAAACCTTATCACCCAAATTCGCCTTAACACTAATCGGTCCCTCCATAGCAAAAACACTACTAATTAAAAACAAAAACAAAAAAATCAAAACCACTTTTTTCATCAAATCTAATGACATCTTTCCTTTATAAAAATTTCCATAGCAACTTTTAAAAACAATTAATAGCTTCAACCTCCATGAGTCCGTAGGCTAATGGCAGACCCTCTCGCTTACACCGAGATGACCCAAGTTCGATCCTTGGCGGACTCATTCTACCCCAACCCCAAAACTTTACTTCACCAGAAATACCTACTGAGCAAAACATATGAACTTAAACCCCACAAACACCGACCCCCAAACCCCACCCTCCGTGTTTCCCACAGTGCTCCCCCCATCCTCGCCCGTGTCCCTTTATCTAAACTCCAAGTTACACAAACCCCTCAATAAAACCCTAAACCAAACCATTCCAAAAAAAGTCCATGTAAGTCCGTCAAAGTCCATGTAAGTCCGTT
>JAHIEP010000097.1 GCA_018901375.1 Nanobdellota archaeon | reverse complement strand
GTAAACGGAATTAGAGAGTGTCTATTGGATGGGTTTGTTATTTGGCTTGGGCAGCTTTTGCTATTTGGCTTGGGCAACTTTTGTTATTTGGCTTGGGTAGCTTTTGCTATTTGGCTTGGGTAGCTTTTGTTATTTGGCTTGGGTAGCTTTTGTTATTTGGCTTGGGTAGCTGGGGCGGCGGATTGTGCGAACTTTACGTTTATGTGTAAACGGAATTAGAGAGTGTCTATTGGGGATTTTATTTTTTTGAGTTCTTCGGTTGAGACGTGGGTGTAGATTTGAGTTGTTGAGAGGTCGGCGTGTCCGAGTAGTTCTTGGATTTTTCGGATGTCGACGCTGTTTTCTAAAAGGTGGGTTGCGAAGGAGTGGCGGAGGGTGTGGCAGTGGACGCCTTTTAGTCCGGCTCGTGTTGCGGCTGATGATACGATTTTTTGCAGGTTTCTTGTTGAGAGTTTTCCGGATTTTCCTTGGAATAAATATTTTTGATTTTTTGATGCTTGTTCTTGGAGGTCTTCGATTAGGAATTCTGGGATGTTGAAAATTCTGTCTTTGTTGCCTTTGGCTTGTCTGATGTGGCCGATTTTTTCTTGGAAGTTTAGGTTTGAGGTTTTTAGGTTGACTAGTTCTGAGACTCGGAAACCGCAGGCGTACATTAGACTTACCATTAGTTTTGATTTTTCGGTTTTGAATTCACTTAATAGTTTTTTGATTTCGTCTTTTGAAAGAGTTGTTGGAAGGTGTTTTTCTTTTTTGGGTCTTTTGATTGTTGTGGTTATGTCTTTTTGGAAAA
Source organism: Nanobdellota archaeon (assembly GCA_018901375.1). Classification (GTDB taxonomy): domain Archaea; phylum Nanobdellota; class Nanobdellia; order Pacearchaeales; family GW2011-AR1; genus JAGVXH01. Next base: position 1,843 of record JAHIEP010000097.1, on the reverse strand, counting down.
TGTTTGAGTAGGCGTATTTTATTGCCGAGAGAAATAGGATGATAGACATTGCGGCTTTGTCGGATAGGTTTTCGGCTATGTAGTTTTTGACGTCTTGTTCTGTTATTTGGTCTGGGGTTTTTTGTATTGAGTCTATTAGGAGTTGGTTTGCTTTGATGTAGTTTCTGACGGTGTATTCTGAGTTTTTTGAGATTTTTAGTTCGACTTCTGTTTTTTTGAGAAATTCCTCTTTTTGCATTCTTTATTGTGCGAACTGTTGTTTATAGATTTTGTGATAGGAATGTTTTTATAGGGTGGTTCGATGTTGTTTTATGGAAGGCGAGAAATTTAAGGCTGTGTGTTCTGAGTGTGGCGAGAAGTGTGAGATTCCGTTTAATCCGACAGAGGGGCGACCTGTTAAGTGTAATGATTGTTTTCAGAAAGGGCGGTCGCAGAGGGATTCGGGTCGTAGTTGGAGGAAGGATATTGATGTGACTTGTGCTGAATGTGGGAAGGCGACTACTGTTCCATTTAGGCCGACTCCGGGTGGCAAGCCAGTTTTATGTAGGGATTGTTTTGGAAAAGTGAAAGAGGATTAATCTAATTTCGTTTAACCGAATAACTGGTATTTTTGTTTGATTTGGTTGATTTTGTTTTGTTTTATCGATGCTGGTGGTGCTAATTTACGTTTATACGTAAACGGAAGTCTTGTGTTTTTGAAAGGTTCTCACTTTTACTTAAAAAATATGGTTTTCTAACTCTCACTTTTTCACTTGAAAATTGGGTGAATTAAGATGTTTTGTAAGAATATTGTTGAATGTGGTGATTATGGGTTTTAAGGGGGCGCTGTGAGACTTTTTTAAAATAGTTAAGTATTTTGTTGATTTATGGGGTTAAAATTTGTTAGGGATATGTAGAAATTTGTTAGAATATTGTCTGAGGTTGGGGCTACTGGGGTTTTTTGGATGGAGTTAATTTTTCTTCCAGTGGTAAATCGAAGCCTTTTTGTTTGAGGATTTGGAAGAGGTCGTTTCGGAAGTTTAGGTTGTGGATCATTCTGTGGTGGTTTGGACAGAGGCCGATTAGGTTTTTTGGGGAGTTGTTCTGTTTGTTTGAGTCGATGTGATGGATGTCGACGATTTTGTCGAATTCGCAGATGACGCAGGTTTTTGTGGTTTTTCTGTAGGTTTTGAGGTCAATGTTGTTTCGTTTTCTTTGGCTGTATGCTTTGTTTTTGTCCATGTGGAAGATGTAGTTGTAGCAGCCGGGGCAGAGGGCTTTGGCGTGGATTTGGCGGGTTTGTTGGCATCGTTTGCATTTGGCTAGTTTTGGGGTCCATTTTAGTTTTTTGTAGCATTGGTAACAGAGGCCTTTGGCGTGATGCTCTTTTTCGGACTTGCAGTTGATACACTCTTTTATCATGTGGTTTTAAAGCGTTCGCATATTAAATACTTTGTGCAAACGGACTAATTCCGTTCGTTTATTAATGTAAGAACGTCATACAAGAGACATTGTGCGAACTTCTGCGGAAGATCGCACAATGTCTATGGATTTTTGCGGAGATCGCGCAATGTCTATGGATTTTTGCGGAGATCGCGCAATGTTTTGTATATTGTGCGAACTTTGATTAAAAATGGGGTTTTTATGAGTTATTTGAACTCTGATTTTCCAAGGAGTCCTTTTTTCCAGGCTGGCCAACTTTCTATTCTTTTGGAAGCATCTCTTAAAAATTTATTGAATTCTCTTCTCTCAGTTGTGGTTTGGTCTGAAGTTTTTTCTTTGGGATTCAGTCTTTGAAGATTAGAGGTTAGGCATATTGATTGATAGGTTCTTCTTATTGATTCGCTTTCTGGTGGGTAGCATT
>JAHIEP010000096.1 GCA_018901375.1 Nanobdellota archaeon | reverse complement strand
ATTTTTTATTCCCCACAAGCACGGACGAATCGCGCAACACGTCCTAATGGCTAACAGCTAACAGCTAAAAGCTAGTATTGCGGCTCCGAACCGCAATACTGAAGCACGTCTTTATTATATTTCTTACAAACCTCGCACGAACATTTAGTATCCTTCATTAATTTCAAAATTCTTTGCATTTCTGAAATCGCCAGTTTTGGATTAACAGAAAGTAACTTAGCCGACCTCGCAATTTCCTTTTTTATTTCAGCAGTAATCGTAATCTTATTCGCCCGCTTATTCGACAAATACTGAGAAACCGCAGCCTTACTCACACCCAAAATATTCCCGGCCTTTTCATAACTCAACCCATACTCCTTCGTCAACAGCCTCGCTAATTCCTTCCGAACCGCCGGAATAATATACCAAACTTCAATTTCTTGTGGCAACAAATACATTTTATAGTCTCCTTAACAACCTTAAAGGAAGTTGATAAGAAACCTTGGTTTCTTATAGTTAACGATAGTGAACTTCTATTTATAAATATTTGGAAACATAGTTAACAACAAAAATAATCTCGCCAATTCGGGCAAAGCCCTACCAAAACACTAACACTCTAAAGCACTAAAACACTGTCGGCGCTCAGCTAACGCTGATTGCCCCTACAGGGCAACCGACAGCGGCATCTTTCTCACAAGTCAACTCTTCAACCTCAGCCTTCAAGACATGAGCCTTCCCTTCCTTCAAAACAAACGACCCAGGACAAGTCGCCTCACAAGCCCCACAGCCTATACATTTATCCTGATCCACCACTATTTTGTGTGTCATCTAAATTAACCTCATCATTTAATTCGCCAACAGAATCAACATGAAGATAATCAGCCTCGATAATTTCATCAGAAACAGACATCCCCGTAATAACTCCACCAGTCATATTCGAAACAAGCAAAAATCCAAGTCCAACAAGAATCAAAATCCCAACGACAATCCAAATCCTCTTATCCATAAAAAACTAAACTAACAAATATTTATAAAACTATCCTAAAGGAAAGTTGGTAAGAAAACCTTGGTTTTCTTACAAAGATTTATAAAACTATCTCACCTCAACAAAACATGGTAGCAACATTAATCTGGGTCGCAATCGCACTAATCATAATCATAGCTATAACTTTCTTCTCCTACTACAACCGTTTCGTAACACTAGGCGCCCAAATCGACAATGCCCTCGCACAAATCTCCGTCCAACTAAGAAAACGTTCAGACCTAATCCCAAATCTTTTAGCGTCGGTAAAAGGTTACATGAAACACGAGAAAGGAATAATCAAAGAAGTAACCGACGCAAGAAAAGCCCTAGTCGGAGCAGAAGGCGTCGAAGCCAAAATGAAAGCCGGCAACAAATTACAATCCGCACTTAAATCTATCTTCGCAATCGCAGAAGGCTACCCAGACCTAAAAGCAAACACAAACTTCCTTCACCTACAACAAGAACTTTCAGCAATAGAAGACAAAGTCGCCTACGCAAGACAATTTTACAACGACGGAATAATGTCCTACTCCGTAACAATCAGCACAATACCAGGAAAATGGTTCGCAAAAATGTTCGGCTTCAAAACACGAGAATACCTAAAAATCCCCGAAGCAGCAAAAGCAGTTCCAAAAGTTGAATTCTGAAAACAATTAAAAACAATCTAATCCAATTTAACAAATGGAGTATATATTTGAAACAATAGACCATGCGGGTAGAAAAATTAAACTATCAAAAAAACAATGGAGCCACATCAGACAACATCATTCAGAAATAGAAAGCCCACACGAAATACAAGAAACTCTAAAAAATCCAGATAAAATATTATACGACGAAAGAGAAGATGTAGTAAATTATTTCAAATATTTCAAACATAAAAAAACAAATTCAAAATTCTTAAAAGCAATAGTCAGATATATAAATAGTGAAGGTTTCGTAATAACAGCTCACTTTACGAGGACAATAAAATGGAAGGAAAATTAAGCATATTATACGACGAAGAAGGAGACTATTTGGAAATATTCACCAAAACCGGAAAGCCCAGCTACGGCGAAGAAACAACATCAGGTATAACCATCTTCAAAGACGATGAAACAAACGACATAATAGGGATAGGCATTTTGAATTTCAAAAAAAAATCCAACGAACTCAACCCAGTAGAACTAAACATCCCATTCAGCATAAACTTCTCAAGCTTAGCGGTTTAAAAAATAGAATTATAAGAAACCCTATCCCCTAATAGGAAGTTGGTAAGAAACCTTGGTTTCTTACATAGGAATAATGAACTACCAAGTCATGTCCCCCAAAAGGAAGTTGGTAAGAAACCTTGGTTTCTTACTCAGGAAAATGGTTCGCCTCAATGTTCGGCTTCAAACAAAAAGAATACCTAAAAATACCAGAAGCAGCAAAAGCCGTCCCTAAAGTAGAATTCTAATCCCTTCCAAATTCCTTTCTTAAGTTATCAATATAACCAGTCATAGCTTCCAAATTACTAATACCATAATATTTTGGACTTTTCAAAGTCTCATTAAAACATCCTAAACTCTTATTGAATAATTCATTGCCATCCTTATTATATGCTTTTGTATTAAATATTTTTGAAAACCTTGCCAACCTTAAATAATGATAAGCCACATCCAAAGAATTTATAGAGGGGCTAACACTACTCTCTAATTCATCTCTCATCTCTTCAACCAAAACACTTTTTTCAATATCTGACATATCCTTAACCATATCAGGAACGTCTTCCAAATATTTTCTACCACCACACCCTAATGCCCCAATCTCCTGCCATCTCGCTTTATCCAAAGAACAATATACTTCTCTGTAAATATCATTATAGTCTGCACTATACCTAAATTCTTCTTTGTTTTTCTCATCATTTACCATAACAAAGTAACAACATATCTAATTATAAAACTTACATCCCTCCAAGTAGGGAGTAATTAGTAAAGTTTAAAAACTTAAATTCCCACAAAAAATAATGATAAAACAAACCCTTCAGGAAATCGGACTAACAGAGTCAGAAGCAAAAGTATATTTAGCCCTACTAGAAACTGGACAAGCAACAACAGGAAAAATAATAGACAAAGCACAAATATCAAGTGGAAAAATATATGAAATTCTAGACAAATTAATTAACAAAGGATTAGCAAGTTTCATAATAAAAAATAAAACAAAATACTTTCAAGCAACATCTCCGAACAGAATCCTAGATTATGTTCATAAAAAGCAAGACGAAATGAAACTAAAAGAACAATCCATTAAAACCCAATTACCAAACCTCTTATTATTAAATAAAAAAGAAAACAACAATCAAATAACTCTATATACAGGATTCAAAGGAATCCATTCAGCAATATACGAAGCGTTAGAAAATCTCTCCTCTAAAGATAAAATACAAACAATGGGAGTAACATCCAATAAGAATGAAAAATTTAATCTAATGTGGCAGGCATGGCATAAAAAAAGAATCAACAAAAAAATCTCATGCCAAATACTATTCTCTAAAGATAATTCAGAATACTACAAGTCTTTCAAAAACATGAAACTAACGCAAGTCAAAAATATTGAAGGAATTACTCCATCTGCAATTGACATCGTAGGAAATCAAACCTTAATTTTTACTTACAAAAATCAGCCATCATGCCTACAAATAAAAAATCCAGAAATAACCCAATCATTCAAAATTTTCTTCGAAACGTTATGGCAATCCACAAAATAAAAATCCGTGCGAGTCCGTGAAAGTCCGTGGCTAAAATTTCCCCTTCCCATTCATCCCAAAAACTCGCCCCAACCCCATCTTAACTTTATCCATAGTCATATAGCTCAACCCCCTAACAACCTTCTTAATCCTACACTTATCAATACTCCGAACCTGATTACAAAGCACCATAGAATCCCTACTCAAACCAGACTCCTTTTTAGAAAGAAAAACATTTGTAGTATATTCAGCGATAATCTTCCCAGTAATCAAAGCAACCACTGTCGTATTAAAATAATCATTATAAATATCATCTTGCACTATCACAGCCGGCCGACTCTTCCCATATTCCGAACCCTTAACATTCCCAAAATCAACCAAAACAATATCCCCTTGCTTCACCATTCAACCACTTCCCCTCTAACGTCCTCAACGCCGCCCAACTCACCAACAATATCCCCACTAATCCTATTTATCTCCTCAGCCTCTTTCTTAATCATCTCAACATCTCTCTGCTTACACATCTCCCTCATCTTAATCAAATACAAAATTACATCCTCATAACTCTGATTCCGACCCTTCATCATCGAAAGCTGCTCTTTCACTCTCTCCCTTATTTGTATAGTGCTTATCATAATTCTATAGACATTCTATAGTTTATAAATTTTATGCTCAATTGGCTCCATCCCAAATCATAAAACCACCTTGAATATCCAACCATAACAAAGCAACAACAACAATCTGAAGCGACAGCGTCGCTCTGAAGGACCGCAGTCCTCTGAAGAAAAAATCCCGAAGATTTTTTCTCTAAAGCCGAAGCTCTACCCCCCCTTTTTCCGTTTACACATAAACGTAAACCCCAAAAACCGTAATCCGCCCAATCCGCGACCAAAATTTCCCCATTCTAAACGACAAGTCCTCTGAAGCAACGCGTCTCTGAAGCGAAGCGTCTCTGAAGCAACGAGTCCCTAAAAAAATGGACCGACATAAACAAATACCCAAAAACAGAATACAAATTCACATCACAAGGATTCGAACCCCTAACTGAAACAGTAATGAGAAACGACAAAATAGGAATGATTCTTTGGACAACGCCCCCAATAGAAATACTAATACATAACAAAGTCGCAGCACAATCCTATGACAAATTTTGAGAAATCATGTGGCAATCCACAAAATAAAAATCCGAGCAATTCCGTGTCTTCCGTGTTCCCCTCCGTCCTCGTCCGTGTAACTTTTTAATTCTGCAGCCAAGTAACACATCTAAACCAATCCCAAAAACAAAAATCCGCGCCAATCCGCCCAAATCTCCCCACCCTTTTTGATTCTGCAGCCAAGTCCTCTCAAAAACAATTAAAAACCCAATCCCCTTCTATTAACAATGGCAAACCGACTCTCATTCCACGACGAAATAGCAAGAAACAAAAGATCGTCCTACTTCCTAATCGGAGCAGTTCTAATAATCCTCTTAGCCCTAATCTACACAATAGCCTTCACAATCGGTGGTGACTTCTTCTTCATAATCATTATAGCAGGAACAATCATCTCAATCCTCTACGTCGTCGGTGGCTACTACAAATCCGCAGACCTAGCCATAGCCTCAGTAAACGCAAAACCAGCGACGGGAGAACAATACCGCCAATACAACAACCTAGTCGAAGGACTAGCCCTAGCATCCGGTCTCCCGAAACCAAAACTCTACGTTATGGATAACCAACAAATAAATGCTTTCGCATCAGGCCGAGACCCACAACACGCCGTAATCTGCGTCACAAAAGGAGCACTACAAAAATTAACTAAACAAGAACTCGAAGGTGTCCTCGCCCACGAACTTTCCCACATCGCAAACTACGACATCCGCTTCATGACCCTAACCGCCGTCCTCGTCGGAATGATTTCAATAATCTCACAAATTTTCCTACGTTCCCTATTTTGGTCCTCAATGTCAGGAAACAGAAGAAGCGGCAACGACAAATCACAAATAATAATGATGGTAATAGGAATAATCTTAGCAATCCTAGCCCCAATCGT
>JAHIEP010000095.1 GCA_018901375.1 Nanobdellota archaeon | reverse complement strand
TGATTAGAATTGCTTTCTTGGAGTCTCCGCGAAGGTCGCTTAAAGAAGCTTTGAGAATTGGAAGTGGTGTTGAGTTAGCTAGATGTTGTCGATGGTTGGCTCAGATAAAGACGTATTATCCAGAAGCATTCAAATCTTTCGTTGAAGAGAATGGCTTTGAATGTCCAAATTAACCGTATAAAGGTAGAAAGGTGTTTGATTATGTTTAAGAATTGGTTGGCTATTAGTGTTGTTGTAGATGTGCATTTTCGCTGGGCTTTGGCTTTACTTGATTTAAAGTCGGAGTTTGGGCAGAAGATTGCTCGTCAGAACCCAGAGTATTTTTGTGAAGAAAAGTTGCTGGGGCCGGTGCCTTTGTCTGCAATTATTCAGAGATCGAGAGATGAGTATTCTCCTGATGGGTTCTCTGAAGAGTATGTCGTGTCCAATGACACGTTCAAATATTTCGGAATTCCTGTCTTTGAGTTCGCTTCCGAGTGGGATACGAAAAAAGATTATCCCGATCTTTCTTTGCTTCCTGAGGAAATCGATCTTGATAGAATCGATGTCTCTTCTGCCAATGCTTCTATTGGCATGAGTTTCGAGTGGCAAGGAAAGGAGTTGGTGCTATTGGAATACAATGATATTACTGGCATTGTCTCTTTCGTCCCGGCTGAGTGCGTCGATGTCGACAAGTAAATTATTGTTGTTCGAATGTTTTAATCTGACTCATCTTGCCTTTGGCGAGGTGAGTCAGATTTTTTTATTTGCAATAATAAGTTTTTTCATTTTTGAAGGGAGTGTATATGGATATGTCTTTGAGGATGCCGTTTGAGTTTGTTAAGAAATTATATAAAGTGATTTTTGTTTGTTATTTTATGGAGGAGAAAGAAGAGAAGGAGAAAGGTAATCCGGTGATTAGTTTGTTGAAGGAGGAGTGGAAGTATCTTGGGAATCGAAGGAGGTTTTTTCTGTTGACGGTTGTTCTGTTTGTGATTGCTCAGGCAATTACTTTGATGACGCCATTGATTGTTGGGATGATTTTTAATTCGGTTCAGGAAACCGTGACGACGAATGACCAATTGAAGAATTTGATTTTTTTGATTTGGATGTTGTTGGTTATTAAGATTGGTTTTTGGATATTTCATGGAACTGGTCGAGTTATCGAGGAGAGAAATGGTTTTTTTGTGAATCGGAATTATGTAAACTCTAAGATTGGAAAAGTTTTGGAGCTTCCGGTGAAGTGGCATAAGGACCATCATTCTGGGGATACGATTGATAAAATAAATAAGGGGGCTAGTGGGATTCATGGTTTTTCTTCCGGGATGACTTTTGAGATTATTTATGCTATCCTGAATGTCTTTGGCTCTTTGGCAATATTGTCGTTTATTGATTTTAGGATTGCGGCGTTTGCTTTTGTTTATTCGATGCTTGTGTTGTTTATTATGTTTAAGATGGATAATAGATTGATACGAGTTTACAAGCAGTTGAATAAGAAGTCGAATAGGGTTGCGGCTGGGATTTATGATTATATTAGTAATATAATTACCGTCGTGACTTTGAGAATGAAGAAGACTGTGCAGGTTGAGATAAACTCGAGGTTGATGGAGAGTGAGGAGTTGGCGAAGAAGTCTTTTGTGATGAATGAGGCTAAGTGGGCGTTTGCGAGTATCGCTATTGGTTTTATGATTGTTGTTGGTCTGAGTTTTAAGGCGTATAGCGATTTTACTACGACGAGGATTATTCTTGTTGGGACGCTTTATATGTTGTATGGGTACTTGGGGGGAATAGGACAAACTTTTTATGGTTTTGCTCAGCTGTATGGCAGGGTTGTTAAATATAATGCTGCTATGAAAAATGCGAGTCCGATTGATGATGCGCATGATCTCGTGAAGGAAGAGATTAAGATGGATTTGCCTTTGGGTTGGAAGGAAATTAGTTTTCGGGATATTGATTTTTCTTACAACGACGATGGCAGTATGATGCATGTAAATAATGTTGATTTTAGATTTAAGAAAGGTGAGAAGATTGCGTTGGTTGGTGAGTCGGGTTCGGGGAAGAGTACGGTTTTGACTTTGCTTCGGGGACTTTATGAGCCGGATGGTGGGAGTGTTTATGTCGACGGGGAGAGGATTGATCATGGTTTCGCGAGGCTGAAGAAACATATTACTTTGATTCCGCAGGACCCTGAGATTTTTAATGATACTATTAAGAATAATATTACTATGGGTATTCGGACTGGGAATGAAGATTTTTGGGAAGCTGTTTCTATGGCTCAGTTGACGAGTGTTATTGAGAAGCTGGAGAAAGGAGTGAATACTAATGTTATGGAAAAAGGAATTTCTCTTTCTGGTGGTGAGAAGCAGAGGTTGAGTTTGGCTCGAGGTTTGTTGGCTGCTTGGAAGAGTGAGATTGTTTTGATGGATGAGCCAACGTCGTCGGTGGATAGCGAGAATGAAATGAAGATACATGATAATATTTTTTCTCGGTTTAGAAATAAAACTATTATCTCTTCGATTCATCGGTTGCATTTGTTGGGCAAGTTTGATTATATTTATCTTTTTGATAAGGGTAAAATTGTTGCTCAGGGGACTTTGGCTGAGATTAGAAAGAATGCTAATTTTGGTAGGGTCTGGAAGAAGTATGGATTGGAGAAGGGACGATGAGGGGGATAATAAAAAACCTGAGTTGTTGAGCTTGGGTTTTTTATTTGTTTGACTTGGGTATTCCGTAGTAAGAAACCCAGGTTTCTTACCAACTTCCTTTTAGGGCTTTGATATAGTAAGATAAATAAAGTGTGTTTCTATTGA
>JAHIEP010000094.1 GCA_018901375.1 Nanobdellota archaeon | reverse complement strand
GAGATTGAAGTTTTTAAAGATTGGGGAGCGTTGCTAGATATTAGGCGTTAGGTGTTAGGCGTTAGGTTTGAATTGTTAGTAACGCAGATTTACGCGAGATTTACGCAGATTTTTTATCAGAGGAGGATTGGGTTTTAGTGATTAGCCGTTAGTTTTTAGAAAAAGATAATGTAGAAATATTTATAAAGAATTTAATTGTTAGGTTGTTATGGAATTTGATAAGAGGATGAGTAGGGTTTTTGTTTTTCTTATTTTGGGGATGTTTGTTTTGAATTTGATGGGTGGGGTTTTGGGGGCGGAGGTTATTGGTGGTGGTGATATAACTCCAGAAAAAGCTGCGGAGGGTGTTAAGGCTTTGTGGGGAGGAGGAGCTACTTTTTTTACTGCTTTGTTTAAAGATACTGCTTTGGGAAGTGATACGTTAAGTAGGATTTTTATGACTGTTCTTATTGCTATGTTTGTTTTTACTGCGCTTGGTTCTTTTTTTGCTGATGGTTCCCCTTGGATTCATTGGGGTGCTACAATAGCTGTGAGTTTTTTAGCTATGGTAGGTTTGCCTGAAGGATTTTTAGAATCTATTAGAACTGGATATGGTGCTATGGGTGCTAGTATTCTAGCTATAATTCCTTTTTTGGTAATTTTTTGGTTTTCTATGAAGACTAAGAGTCTGCTTATGGCGAGATTAACTTGGATGTTTTATACGTTTTATTATTTTGCTTTAATGATATCTAATTGGAGCCAAAAAGGTTTTTGGAGTGGTCCTTATATCATCGCTGTTATTACTGGTGTAATTGCCTTTTTCTTTATTTGGAATCTTAGAAAATATCTTTTCAAACAACAGACGGAAGGGGCTATGGAAGAAATAGAGAGAGGTCTTGCTGTTGAGAAACTTTATAGACGGGCGGCTGCGGAATCTAATAAGAATACGGCTTCGCATATTAGAAAGCAAGCAAGGGATTTGGAGAATTCTTAGTTTTGTTGAATAACTTTTTAAAGATTGTATTCTAGTTTATTTCATGAAAAGACTTGGTGTTTTGGTTTTGTTTGTTTTGCTGTTTGTTTGTTTTGCTGTCGCTGATCCGAGTGTTGGGACAATAGGAAGCGATGCGGAGAAATATAAGGATACTATCGATAAGACTTTGCCATTTGGTGATTCGGGGGATATTGATTTTAAGCCTTATACTTCTAAGGCTGAAGAGAGGATTGCTGCGATAAATACTTATGTTGGTCCGATTACGAAGACGCTTTGGGGAGTTGAGTTGACGTTGAGTTGGGTTTTTCTTTTTTCTTTTATTGTTTGGATTTTGATGATTGAGTTTATCGTGATGCCAGTCAGTGAGATTTTTGATTGGGGAATCTGGTGGAGTTTGGCTGGGGCTGGGATGATTGCGACTTTGGCGATGCAAGGATTTGGGAAAGATTTTGTTGCTTATATGAGTAGTTTAATGACGGCTTGGTGGATTGGAGTTGTTGCTTTAGTTGGAGCGGTTTTTGTGGCTATGACTTATTCTTATTTTGTTCATAGCGTTGGGGCTTGGGTTAAGAAGATTAAAGAAAAGGATAAAGCGGATCAAACTGATAGGGATAGAAAAGTTTTGCATATTCATGCTAAGTTGGCTCAGGATAATTTTAATTGATTGTCACTTTGTAATAGCAACAGATAGAAAGGTTTTTATAGTGGAATTTTCTAGATTTTTTATATTGAATTGATAACTGCTCTACAACTTTGTTGTATTGAACCATTGATGACTGACAGAAACCCTCTATAAAAAAGCAGTTAAGAAAAAATAATCGCTGTAAGAAACCGAGTTTTCTTACCAACTTCCTTTTTGGGGAGTGAAATAGGTTGGAATAACTTATTTTTTAGCGTTTTGAATATAGATTTTTTTAGTTTTAACGTTAGGAGATTTAGATATTCTATGTGGAATATCTGCAAAAAGTATAGTGGTATAACTTTGAAAGGGAAATACCATGGCTACAAAAAAGACGAAGAAGAAACCTGTTAGAATACCTCTGGCTTCAGCACCTGTCGTTCCTCCAGCTTCTTCAAATATAGTTTCTATTACTTTGATTGTTGTTGTTGTGGTGCTTTTGATGGCCATTTCGATTATGAGTTCAAGACGTTCAGTTGTGGTCAGTGAATCGGTTCCGAACCAGATCAAGGTTTTGGAAAGCGATTTCCTGAAGCCGGCGGGATACTCCAAGTTGAAATCTAGGATTGATACTCTGGAGTGTGAAAAAGAGGCGTTGAGTAAGAAGAAGTCTTTGCTTTTGAAGAAGATGGCTTTCTCCGAAAGTGAAGCACGGCGGAAATCTTCCGAAATTTCTAAGAGTTGGGCTACGCTTAGCGCCAATCCTGAGTCGAAAAGATTCAAAGTGGAGGGGATATGGTATTCTCGAGAGGTAATTAAGAGAAATCTTGAAATGGTTTCTTTGGATATTGATTCTCTCGAGGAGATGATTATATCTTCTCATAAACAAGTTTCGGATGTCGCCTGTTTACTTCTTCAAAAGGATAAAGAGATTTCCTCTTTGCAGGCTGAATTAGAGAGATTGATTTTGGAACAGATTCAAAGAGATTTGATTCGACAGAGTTTTGATCCGAATATGCCGTCTATCTGATTTCCCTTTCGAGCTCCTTAGCGAAGTTATTTATTCGCTAAGGAGCTGTTAGGGTTTTTGATTTTTTATTTGTTAGATTTGGGTATTTCTGTAAGAAACCACCCAGTAGGCACTTCTGGTGAAGCGAGGTTTCTTACCAACTTCCTTTGAGTTAGTTAGATATTTTGTTTCTTAAGATAAGGATAAATGAGAATGTTGCGATTAGAGAGAGGGCTAGGGTTGTGATTGCGTAGGATGTGGCTTGGGATGCGCCTATGACGGCTCCGGTTGCGAGGTTTTCTTTGAGGATGCCGGTTGTTGAGGTTGCGATTATTATTATTGAAGTTAGGGAGATAGACAGGGAGATTGCTAGGAGGAGGCCGATTATCATTGTAAGAAACCCAGGTTTCTTACAAACTTCCTGCTTGGATAGTCCAGGTTTTTTGTTTCCATTGTTTTATTAGAATAGTGATATTTATATAATATTGGATTGTTATGTATTTATGGTGATGGTTTATGTTTTGTTTGTGCTGGGGATTTATTTTCTGATAAAGGGTGCGGATTGGATTGTTGATGGGGCGTCGTCGATGGCGAAGAAGTTTGGGGTTTCGAGTTTGGTCATTGGTTTGACGGTTGTGGCTTTTGGGACGTCGTTGCCGGAGTTGATGGTTGGGATTTTCTCGTCGATAAAAGGGAATTCTGGGATTGTTTTTGGGAATGTGATTGGGGCGAATATTGCGAATGTGCTTTTGATTTTGGGTGTTACTGCGATTATTCAGAATATTAATGTTAAGACTGAGACGATTTGGAAGCAGATTCCTTTCGCTTTGTTGGCGGCTTTCATTTTGTTTTTGTTTTCTGCTCAGACTTTTTTTGGTTTAGAGAGGACGAGTTTGACTTTTGTCGAGGGTGGG
>JAHIEP010000093.1 GCA_018901375.1 Nanobdellota archaeon | reverse complement strand
TTGATTGATGGTGGTTTGGATATTAATGCTAACGAGAAGGTTTTCCCGTCGGAAGATAGGTTAATGGGGGAGCATACGAAAATTGCCGACGTTGTTTTGAAATGCAAAGAAACAATTTCCGGGAAGGGCTCGAACCCTAAGAGTTCGGTAAAGCTCGGCAAAGCCGGAAAAGCTCACGATGTGGAAAAGCTCGACTCTGTCGGAGACTTGGCTAATGAAAATGTGGAGGATGAAGAATAATGGCGGATGCACGTGAAAATAAAAAGATTGCTCAGGCTGAGGAGTTAGCAGAGAAGGTTATGGAAGAAGAAATTAATCCGGAAAAGCAATTAGAAAAAATGACGGAGATAGTGGAGATTAAGGAAGCTGAGAAGGAAGCTAAGGTTTCTAAGGAATTTGATAAGGCTGCGAAGGTTGAGGAGGGGCGAGGGGAGTGGAAGAGGGAGTCTAGGGAAGATAGGTTTGCGCGAGAGGCTCAGATTAAATTAGATAATTGGATTCCAAGGACGGAGCTTGGTAGAGATGTTAGGAAGAGTAAATTTAAAAATATCGACGAGGTTCTTGATTTGGGACGAAAGATTATGGAGCCGGAAATTGTGGACTTGTTGGTTCGTGGGTTGAGAACAGATACTTTATTTATTGGACAGGCGAAAGGTAAGTTTGGTGGTGGAAAGCGAAGAGCGTTTAGGCAGACTCAGAAAAAAACTAAGGAAGGAAATGTTTTGACGTTTGGTGTTATGGCTGTTGTTGGCGACGGGCATGGGCATATTGGTCTTGGATACGGACGAGCTGCGGAGACTTTGCCTGCTAAGGAGAAAGCTATTCGAAAAGCTAAGTTGAATATTACGAGGATTGCTTTGGGATGTGCTTCGTTTGATTGTTCTTGTGATGAGGAGCATAGTATTCCTTTGACGGTTAAGGGGAAATGTTCGTCGGTGACTGTTCAATTAATGCCGGCGCCTCAGGGAACTGGGTTGGTTGTTTGTGATGAGTTAAAAAGAATATTGAGAGCGGTTGGAATTAAGGATGTTTACTCGAAGACTTCTGGGAAGCTTAGGACTACGTTCAATACAGGGAAGGCTTGTATGGCTGCTTTGAATAAAATTGGGGAAGCGAGAATATGAAATCTGAGATTTTATATTCGCGGTTGTCGGTCGCTTCGCTTGTCGGTTGTCGGTCGCTTCGCTTGTTGGAACCTAAACAACTTGGGGAGGGTTTACTATGATATTTGTTTTGAGAATTGCTGGGCAGGCAAAAGAAGCAAAGCCTCTTCGGTATTCGGGGTTCGGGGTGTCGGGGTGTCGGTGGCTTGGGCAACATGGGGAGGGTAGAGCACAATGCTAGGAAGAAAATTTTTAATTACAAAGGATAGAACTTCTGCGTATGAAAAAATTCAAAATGATTGTGATTTTGTTTGTGAGTTACCAAATGATCCCGCAAGAAGCACTAAGATAACAATTTGGGATTATGCTGATGGACATGTTATTACTGAAGCCTACAATGAAAAACTTCTTGGTGGCGTTGTCTTTTCGGAGAATAATTTGCATGAAATAATTGAAGATTTGGGATTGGCAAAATATCTTGTGGAGGAGTCAATATGATATTTGTTTTGAGGATTGCTGGGCAGGTTAAGAATAAGATTAAAGATAATGAGACTTTGAAGAGGTTGAAGATGGAAAAGAAGTTTAGTGCGATTCTTGTTGATGATAGCGACGCTGTTCGAATGGGGATGGTTAGGGCTGTTGGGCATATGGTTGCTTATGGTTTTGTTGATGATTCTTTTATTAAGGAGTTGAACGAGAAGAGACCGGCAAAGGAGAACGTTTATTTTTTGCATCCGCCTAGAGGTGGGTTTAAGAAAAGTTCTAGGTTGCCGACGCCGAAGGGGATTTTGGGGAAGTGGGACGATATTGTTAAATTGGTTGGACGGATGTTATGAAAAAATCTTTGATTTTTTCACGGGGTTTCGGGATTTCGGGATTTCGGGATTTCGGAGACTTGGGTAACTTTGTTATGGAGGTTTTGAAATGAAGGTTCATAAGAGAGCTAAGAATTCTCGGATTCGGGGAGCGCGAACTTGTGGATGGGGATTTAGGCAGAAGCATAAGGGTCATGGTAATAAGGGCGGTTTTGGAATGGGTGGAAGCGGGGCTCATAAAAGGCAGTCTTCGTTGATGAGTGATACTAAGACTACGAAAAAATATTTTGGAAAACAGGGATTGACTTCGAGGGGAACTGTGATTGCTAAGTATGAGAAGATTAATTTGTATGCGATTAAAGATAATTTGTTTACTAAAGCGGGATGCAAGATAGACTTGAGTAAACATAAGATTCTTGGGTATGGAGATGGGTTTAAGGCTGAGATTATGGCTTTGGCAGCGACGGTGAGTGCGATTGAGAAAATGAAGAAGGCGGGTGGGAAGATTATTTTGCCTTCTGTTAAGGAGAGTGTTAAGCAGTATAAAAAAGTTGATGTGAAAGGGAAGAATGGCGAGTCTAAGGAAGATGAAAAGTGAGGATTTAATTAGTATTTTGTTGATGATTATTATTTCTATTGGAATTTTAGCGCTTGGTCGTCTTTTGAATTTTGATAATGATGTTATAACGTGGGTTGTTTTAATTGCGGCCTTTGTAATTGTTATAATAGTTTTTATAATAATTTCTTTTAGTAAAGTTGATAATGATATTCTTGATATTAACAAGAAATTAAGGGGGCTAAAGAAAGACTTAAATATTTCGGAACGTTTGTCTAAGATAGAGGGATATTTTGAATTTGAGAAAATGAAAAAAAGAGGACAGGTTTTGATGTGGAAGTTGCTGTTAGTAGCTGCTGTGATAATATTGGGTTATGTTATTTTAGATGCTATTGGGATTTTTTAGTTAGGAAACTTTATAAAACAATTTTATCTTCATTAAAAGATGGCTTTGAGAGATATTTTGCACAACTTGCCTGAGGTTCGGGCGCCGACGGAGAAGAAGGTTAGTTTTAATGTTAAGTTGAAATGGACGTTGGTTATCTTGGTTGGGTTTTTTGTTTTGTCAAATATTTCTTTGTTTGGAATTACTGAGGGCAGTCTTTCGAGGTTTGAGTATTTGGCTATTTTGTTGGGGACGAGTTTTGGTTCGATTATTTCGCTGGGGATTGGTCCGATTGTTATGGCTTCGATTATTTTGCAGTTGTTAAGTGGGGCGCAGATTATTAATATTGACCAGACGACTGTCGAGGGGAAAAAGTTTTTTTCGGCTTTGCAGAAGATGTTGGCTTTTGCTTTTGTGCTTTTTGAGGCGATTGTTTATGTTTTGATGAAGGGGATTGCGGCGAATCCTGGATTTACTGGGTTGGTTATTTTTCAGTTGTGTCTTGGCGGGGTTTTGATTATGTTTATGGACGAGGTTATTCAGAAGTGGGGTTTTGGTTCGGGTGTTAGTTTGTTTATTGCTGGTGGTATTGGTTGGAGGTTGTTTGCGCAGTTGTTTCAGTTTATTGGACCGACTGGTGAATTTGAAGCTAGTGGTAAGGTTTTGGCGATTGTGTCTTCGGTGATTATTGGGGACGGGACTGGTGTGCTTCGAGCGGCTTTTCCTATTATTGTTACTGCTCTTTTATTTTTGGCCGTTGTGTTTGCG
>JAHIEP010000092.1 GCA_018901375.1 Nanobdellota archaeon | reverse complement strand
TTTCAGTTGTGTCTTGGCGGGGTTTTGATTATGTTTATGGACGAGGTTATTCAGAAGTGGGGTTTTGGTTCGGGTGTTAGTTTGTTTATTGCGGGAGGTATTGGTTGGAGGTTGTTTGCTTTGTTGTTTGCTTTTTTTAATGTCGTTATTGATGAGGCTGGTGTAACAACACTTATCTACGGTCCTTTTGGGCATGTTTGGGCGATTATTGCTGGAGTAATTGCGGGAAATGGAACTGAGGTTTTAAAGAATTTTTTTCCTATTGCCGCTACTGTTGCTTTATTTTTAATTGTTGTATTTGCACAGAGCTTGAAGGTTGAAATTCCGTTGGCGTTTGATAGGGTTCGGGGTCACTCAGTTAAATGGCCTTTACAGTTTTTTTATGCAGGGGTTATTCCGGTGATTTTGGTTTCGGCTCTCGCGGCTAATTTGCAGTTATTTGCTAGTTTATTGCAAAATTGGCTGGAGCATGCTACCTTTCTTGGAGGTTTTGATTCTGGGGGGAGAACGATTTCTGGCTTATCTTACTGGATTGGAAATCCGGTTCCTTTATCTGATGCTATAATTACACACTCTGCTGGAACTTTTAGATATATCTTTCAGGCAATTTCTCACGTTTTGTTTTATGTTGTGTTTTCGGTTTTGTTTGCTTTCTTTTGGGTTGGGACTTCGGGGCAGGATGCGGGGAGTCAGGCGAAGAGGATAATTAGTTCTGGAATGAGTATGCCTGGGTTTAGGAAGGATGAGAGGGTTTTGGAATCTATTTTGAAAAGGTATGTTGGACCGTTGACGATAATGGGCGGGGTTGCGATTGGGCTTTTGGCGAGTGTTGCTAATTTGCTTGGTGCATTAGTTGGGGGGACGGCGATTCTTTTGGCGATTATGATTTTGTATCAGTTGTATCAGAATATTGCGCAGCAACATGCGGTCGATATCAATCCGGCATTAAAAGGATTTTTTGGGGCTTAATCCTTTTAATGCAGTTCGCTTCGCTGTGAGTGGTGAGTGCGGAAAAATTTTGGGGAATTTTTCCTTGAGTTCGGCTTTGCCTGTGAGGATGAGTTGGCGGCATTTGCTATGTAACTTTTATATAGTTTAGTTTGCTGATTTTTTTATGTTTAATCCTAAGAGGTTGAAAGTTTTGGATAGGGCTATTGATCTTGTTCCTGTTATTGAGAGATTGAGTGATAAGTTTCCTCGTCGGGAGGATTTTGAGTTGGGGAGTCAGATTCGTCGGGCAGCTAAGAGGATTGGTTCCAATATCGATGAGGGGAATAGTCGGGGGATTACTGAATATATTTATTTTTTGAAGTGTGCTATTGGGTCGTGTAAAAGCACGCGCCGGTGTACCCTCTGTGGAGGGCAAGGTTGAGACGCAGTTGAAGATGGCTTTTAAGTTGGGGTATATTGGGGATTCTGAATTTGAGAAGGTTAGGAATGAGGTGATTGAAATTCGTCGAATGTTGTTTGGGGTGATTAAGTTTTTGGAGAAAAAGAGAGACGAGGAAGAGAAGGGTGGGTAAGTTTAAAAAGATATTTTGTGGTTTGTTGTTATGACAATAACAGAGTTGATGATTGGGAGTCCTCGGATTTCGATTGCTGTTTTTTCGGTGATTGTGACTTTTGTTTCTACGTTGGCGCATAAGTGGCTTACTAATCAGGAGCATTTGGCGTCGCTGAAGAAGAGGCAGAAGGAGATTCAGAAGGAGTTGAAGGGATGTAAGGATGAGTGTGTGTTGAAGGAGTTGAATGCTGAGATGTTGTCGTTGACTGGGGTTATGTTTAAGGGTTCGATGAAGCCGATGTTTGTGACGATAATTCCTTTTTTGATTTTGTTTACTTGGTTGAGGGGGATTTATGTTCCGTTAATGGGAAATTCTTGGATTTGGTATTATTTGGGTTTCTCGATTGTTGCTTCGATGATTTTGAGAAAGGTTATGAAGGTTGCTTGATGAAAATTGAAAAAAAAATTTGGCCTGAATATTTTCAAGAAATTCTTAATGGGAATAAAACTTATGAATTGCGTCTTGCAGATTGGGAATGTAACGAGGGAGATATCTTAGTTTTAAAAGAATGGAATCCTAAAACAAAAACTCATACTGGAAGAGTTATAGAAAAAGAAGTCGGTTTTGTTGGAAAAATAAAGAATTTTAATTTTTGGCCTAAGGAAGATGTGGAAAAATATGGATATCAAATTATTTCACTTAAATAATTAAAGGTATTTTTGTTTTGAGAATTAGGAATTAAACTTATCTTGTAATTTATTCCATAAGAAATTGTATCGTCTTCGACGCCACATTTCTCATGGATGTATAAATTATTTTATGGTGTACACTTATAACCAATCTGAAGGAACACGGACGAGGACGGAAGGACGCGGATTCACACGGATTTTTATTAAAGGTATTTTAATTTTTGTTTTGCTTTTTTTGTGAATTGCTTTGGTGGAAGGATTCCGAATTCGGAGATTACTCCTGAGAGGGTTTTTATTGGGGTTATGTCGAAGGCGGGGTTGATTACTTCTATTTTGTCGTTGCTGTTTTGCCAGACTTCTTGCGGTGAACGTTTTTCTATTTTGATTTTTTTTGTGAATTTTAGGGCGACGCCGCAGGAGTATCTTTTGATGCCGTAGAGTTTTGCTAGTTTTACTAGGGTTGAGGTTCCGATTTTGTTTGCGACTTTTCTTTTGGTGAAAGCGTCGGCGCCGAAGAGGAATATGTCGCATTTTTTTAGGGATTGTTCGGCTGCGAGGTCTGGGGCTATGATTACTTTTATTTTTGCTTTTGCTAAATCTTTTGCCGTTGCTCTTCCTTGAAGTAAGGGTTCGACTTCGGTTGTGTAGACTACGAAGTTTTTGTTTTGTTTTTTCTTGGCGTATTTTAGTATGTCGATTACCGTCGAGGAATGGCAGTGGGTATAAACGTTCATGTCTTTTTTAATTAGGGTTGCTCCTTTTTTAGTGATTGTGTCGTGGGCTTTTTTTAGGTCTTTGAGGAATTTGGTTGCCGACTTTTTTTTGTCTTTTGATTTTAAGAGAAGTTTGATTGCATTTTGGAGGAGGGGTTCGGTTGGACGGACTTTGAGGATTTTTTTTGCTGAGGATTTTGTTGGGATTAGGAGGAGGGCTTCGATTCCGGCTTTGGCTACGTTTTCGGCGCCTTGGATTTTTACGGATTTTATGTTGTTTAGAATTTTGTTGAATTTTTGGCTTGAGTTTTTCATATAATTATTAAAGATTTGTAGTATAAAAGATTATTTAAAGTGAGAAGTGTTTTGTCTTTTATGATAGAATTATTTATGAAACCAAAGAGGGCGGAAAGAAGGCCGTGGGAGATGTTTTTTGTTGGGGCGTTTTGGGCGTCTGTGTCTTTGCTTTTGGTAACTTTTGTTTTTGGGAAGGATTCTATTTTGAAAGAGGGTTCGGGTTTGTTGCTTGTGACTTTTACCGTTATAACTTGTTTGCCTTTTATGTATTATATTATTAAATTAGAAGAGGGAAAAGATGTTGAAATTAGTGACTCGGGGAAACTGATTAGGGAGCATTCTAAGGCGATTCATGCAATGATGTGGTTGTTTCTTGGATTTGTCGTCGCGTTTTCGTTTTGGTATATTGTTTTTCCGGATATTGCTGGGCAGAATTTTAATTTTCAGATAAAGACTTTTTGTGCGATAAATAATCCGTCGCATTATAGTTATTGCTTGGAGCAGCATGGAGTTCCTGCTGGGACTGGGGCGGTGACTGGGACGGCTGCGGTTTTGTCGATTTTTGCGAATAATATTTATGTTTTGATTTTTACGATTTTGTTTTCTTTGGTGTTTGGAGCGGGGGCGATTTTTATTCTGGTTTGGAATGCGTCGGTGATAGCGTCGGCGATTGGAATTTTTGCAAAGGGAAGTCTTGTTAATTTGCCAATTGGACTTTTGAGATATATGATTCACGGGGTTCCTGAGATTGCTGCATATTTTGTTGGGGCTTTGGCTGGAGGAATTATTTCCGTCGCTGTGATTCGTAAGGATTTGAGAGGTGAGGGGACTTGGAAAATTTTGCAGGACTCTTTGCTAATGGTTATTATTGCGATTGTGATTTTGATTGTGGCGGCTTTGATGGAAGTGTACTTAACGCCACTTCTTTTCTGAAGTGTCGTTAAGTGAGACCGCTTCGCTGTGAGACTGGGGTGGGGAACCTGTGAGATCGGCTGTGGCCTGTGAGATCGCTTCGCTGCGAGACTGGGTTGGGCAACTTGGTGTAACTTTTTAATTGTAAGAAGATTTTATTAATGTTAACAGATTGTCTATTTTATGTATAATTTTAATCGGCTGGAGGTTTATCGTCGGGCTGATGCTTTTAGTGATGTTGTGCGCAAGGCCACCATGAAGTTTCCTAAATTTGAGATGTATGCTCTAGGGGATCAGATGAGAAGGTCTGCTGATAGCGTTGTTGCGAATATTGAAGAAGGTGGATCCAAAGAAAGTAATGCTGAAATATTGCAGTACTTGAGACATGCCGTTGGGAGTTCGAGTGAATTAGAGGGGTGGATAAAGAGGGCTGGACGGGCAGGTTATTTGACAGAAGACGAATTGGGAAAGATGGGGAAAGAGATTGTTGAAATTCGTAAGATGCTGCTTGGGTTCATGAAGCGGTTTCGGAAATGAATGATGGGAGAAAGCTTTTAAGTTACGAATTGTAGATTTCATTATGGAATATTTATTGCTGATTTCGGTCTTGGTTAGTTTTTTATTGAGCGTTTTGCTTTTGCCGAAATGGATTAGGATTTGTCGGAAGATTGGTTTGGTTTGGGAGGATATGAATAAGTTT
>JAHIEP010000012.1 GCA_018901375.1 Nanobdellota archaeon | reverse complement strand
CTCATTCATTAAACTAAGCTCTTGACACCCCTCGCTAGCCCCAGTTAATAAAATCTCAATTGTTTCTCTTGGCGATTCTTTAATTCTCTCCCCTAGATTAGTCAAAACAATTTCTTTACTTCTCTCGCCCATGAGTAAAGATAAAAGACCAACTTTAAAAATATTTATATTACTAATTTTTATCAGAACGTTTTTCTTGATACTCTCTTTCATAAAAGTGTGACAGAATATACCCCCTGTATAAATTTTAAGCTCCTCTCACACCTAGGTGGTTTGAGCCGAGGTGAGAATCTTTAGAGCGGGGAGCATATTGCATAATATTAGTTTTACAGAATCTGCTAATTAGTTCCTACTAAAAATCTGACATCCCTCACAACTTGTTTAGTAATCTATGTTATGTCTAATTCAGAATTCGGGCTAAAAGATAGAAACCGAAAGATTTATTCTGTTTTTTGTGAACGATAATTTTTAACAAGATTGTAAACACCAGAGACAATTAACATGCCACCAGCAATACCTGTTGCTATAACAAATTCTGCTGGAGGTAATGCTTTGTCTCCAAATTGTTCTGCCACCTTATATGCTTGTTCAAGTGTTTCAGGAGTAATTGTTTCCAATTGACTGATTGCTCCTTCAAAAGCATGTCCTTCAATTATATCTCTTCCGATAAAATAGGTGGCAGTTCCAATTTCTAATAGAGAACCTACTCCAACTTTTCCATATTGGATTATATCCTTAAGTGCCATGTTAATTAGTATTAATATTATATTTATAAATCTTTTGGCTCTTTTACTACTTTGAAGTTAATATTGATGACGCCCGAATTCTGAACTCAAAATCCTTCGGATTTTGCCACGCTGCGCTCTTCTTCTTTCAGTCGTCGGGACATTTAACAATGCATAAAAGAAAATTGCTCGGCTCACAATTTTCTCAAATTTTCTCCGCCAAGCTCCGAAAACTTCTCATAAAACTTTGTTATACTTAATAAATCAAAAGTCTATACCCCCAAACTGTCAAAACATTAAAAAAGATATCAAAGATTTTCTTAAGAAGTTAAAAGGATTTACAATTTTCGAAGTAATATTTTATTTCTTTATCCGTCCAATATCATCAACACAAATCCACGCAGACATCATACCAAATCCAGACTTATCAATTTCAAAAGGTTCTATCTTTCCCACATTCTTCAAAAAAATCAACATGCAGTATTTCTTATCCTTAAACATCTCAAAAAATTCCGGAACCTTATCAGCATCCAACCCATCATCTTCACCATATTCATCCAAAATATCTCCAACCTTTTTAGGAGTCAAATCAGAAAACTGAATCACCTTATCAACCTCCGCCCTAATAGTAACCGGCTCTCCCGAATCCTTAAAATAAACAACCTCCCCAGACTTTATTCTATCCCAAGGAGCACACTTCATGTGATACCACCTCGATTCAATTTTCTTTTGACCAGATAAAATTTTCTGAGTTAAGCCCCAAGATTTTCTCATTATCGCAAGATGTTCCATAATCCTTAGAGTAGATTTCTCTTTATAAAAAGTTGTTGACTTAAAAGTTATATCTATCCCTTGCCAAATCTAATCCAACACAAGCATATGCTCCCGGCTGAACTGCCCCGGCAAGACAATTCCCAACAAGATATGAGAAATCCTTTTCTGCCCTCGCAGTTTCACTATTCCAAAATGTTTTCATCATAACTCCATCTAAAATTCCCTCTAAAATTCCTGTCTTCATATTTTTCTGTTTTTCTTCGGTCATAGATTTTGGGAGAAACACCTCTATATAAATCTTTCCTATCTTCCCAGACAACGCTTCCCTAATATCAACACTCATTGTTTTAGCGAGGAGCAATGCAACTATTATAACATCAGATTAATAAACTTTTATGTATTCCCAAAATATTAGACATCAATATGTTTCCCTAACTATATATTCAACCTCAAAAACTTTCTCATAACGCTCAGCAAGATCACAAGCCAAATCAAGTTGACTAGGATCCCTTACATGCATAACATTTCTAGTAGTGTATACTAATAAATTACTATTGTGTATATCTATAACATATAAATTATTATTAACAAAAACATGGTGTGCTCCAACTGATTTTTCAGCAATAGCGATTGCCTCTAGAAATTTTGAATTCCGTTCTCCTTGTTCTTTTGTTCTCCTAATTATTCGTACCATTTTGCTCCTCGTAATTCCAAATACGGAGGCATTAATAAATTTTCTGTTGGTGTTTTTGAATACTAAAAATCTTTTTCTTCAACTAATCTTTCCAGCTCTACGATTTCCCCATCAAAATTATCTGACGCCTTTGCCCATTTATTTTGTAATGATGGAAAATACAATTGTCCATCTTTGTTTTCCAAAACATAAGATATTAGGGTTGTTCCACCATCCCTTAGATGGGCAACTTCCTTTACTCTTGCTTCTTGCATATTATTCGGATTTCCCACATACAGCTTAAAAGAGCCATAATAGTCTGGAAATTGTTCAAAATTTCTAGAGG
>JAHIEP010000011.1 GCA_018901375.1 Nanobdellota archaeon | reverse complement strand
AACCTCCTTTCAGTTATTGAAATTTGATGATTGTAGAGGGGGTGAGATGTTTAAAAGGATATATGTGCTAGGTGTTAGATGTTAGATGTTAGCTGTTAGGGGTTAGGTGTTAGGGGGTAGAATTTTGGAAGTTTTTGATGTTTTGTTTGAATTGTTCTAGGTCTTTTGATTGGATTAGTGCGCCGGCTGCTGCTTTGTGTCCGCCGGCGTTTGTGTCTTTTAGTCCGTTGGTTCCGGCTTTTAGGAGTTCTGCCATATCTAGTTTTTTGGATTGACCTCTTGCGGAGAAGGAGATGTCTTTTCCATCGTTTTTTGGAGAGGCGAATATATAGATGTTGTTTGGGTTTTTTCTACTTATTATTCCTGCGACTTCGACTTTTATGGAATAGTGAGGTTCGAAGTAGTAATAATTTATGTCGTCTAATTTTTCTTTCTTTGCTTCATATTCTTCAACGAATTTTTGGACTTCGTTTTCGACTGGTTCGGAGTATTGTTTTAATTTTGATACTTCTTCTATTGAATTTATTTGTTGTAGGATTTCGAATGCTTTTGGGAAGTCTTTGTCGAAATAAGTTAGGAAATTGGTGACTACGCTGGAGATGTTTTGTTTGAATTTGTCGAGGGTTGTGTTTATTTTTTTTAGGTTTTTGTCGATGAAGTTTTGGTTTTCTGGGTAGAGTTCTCCTGCATCAGTTATTGTTCCGATTAGGGACAGCCAGGGTTTTAGGTTTGTTAGTTCTCCGGCGGTTCGTGATGATGGGAGGTAGCCTTGGTCTGTGGTTACTAGTTCTAGGATTTCTTTTGGGATTGGAGTGTCTCTTGGGTGGTGGTCGGCGTAGAGGACTTGTTTTTGTTTTATTAATTCTAGGTCTTCTGCTATTAGGTTGGATGCTATATCTGTTACGATGAATTTGTTGAATTTTTCTAGGTCTATATTTTTTAGTTTTGTTCTGCCGATTTCGTAGGTGAATTGTTGGGCTTGCGCGTTTTTTGATTTGCACCAGTCGTAGTATAGGATTCCGGCACAGAAGCCGTCGCCGTCATCGTGGTGGATGATTGCTATGACATCTTTACTTGTTATATTGTTTAGAAATTCTTTTGCTTGGTTGAATGTTATTTGCGGCATTTAGTTTGATGGGTGTTTTGGTTTTTAGTTGTTTGGTTTTTAGTTGGATTTATTTTCTGAGTTGGCTTAGTGATTTTTTAATGAACGGACTTACATAGACATGAACGGACTTACATGGACTTTTTTTGGGAGTTTTGTTAAAAAATAGGGGAAGATTTGAGCGGATTTAGCGGATACCCTCACTGATTTATATTTTATATTGGTTGGGGCAGACCCTATGGGCGGATTTTTTTGGGTTGTTTTTTGGGTTGTTACTTTTGGAGGGCTACAATAGAAAGGATTTTAAAGTGGGGTTTGTGTTTGATTTTATTGAAAATATAACCGCGACAAAATAATCGACTAATAACTACTGATAGTAATTCTCCAGAAATGCGGCTGTAAGAAACCAAGGTTTCTTACCAACTTCCTTTGAGTCGGTGAGAGATGTTTGGTGTTGTTTTAGTTGGAGATTTCTTGAAGTGGTGGAATATGTGAATGTAAGAAACCAAGGTTTCTTACCAACTTTCTGTTTATGTAACAAAATATATGAAAGAGGTGGAATATGTCCAAGGAAGTTAAGAAGTTTGGTAAGTATGAGTATAGGTATTGTTTGAATGACCATGGAGAAAAGAGTTATCGGTTTGCGTTGAAGCGTAAGGAAAGGGACGCTGTGTATGAGGGGATAGTTAAGGCTATCGTCGGTAAAGTTTATCAGGAGGAGAATTGGCGTGGTTCGTTGGTTTTTCCGACTCACAGTTCTTTTGTTATTGAGGACTGTATTGTTGATTTGTATTTGTGGAGTTCGTCTCATGGGTGTGGGATGACTCTGAGAATTGTTAATGAGAATAAGGATGTTCGTGATAGGGTTTCTTCTTTGTTGGAAGAGGTTTTTAGCGACGAGAAAGTTGAGGAGTAATAAAATGCAAAGAGAAAATGCTGAAGTATGGTCAAAGGCGATTGTTAAACTCTTGAAGGATAAGAATCTGGTTGTTGTCGCTAGGTCTTCTGATTCAAAGAAGGACCGAGTGTTTGTTCCCTATTCTTTGTCGTTCAAGTCGGTTGGGATTGTTGGGGGTGGGCTTGATTCTGTTCTCGATGTGGTTATGCGTGTTTATGGTGAGGAGAATGGGGATAAGGTTTTTAGTTTGGACAGTTGTGACATCTGTCCTGTGACATTGACTTTCTCTGGGACTTTTATTGGGGACAACAGAGAGAAGGGGGTCGTTTCTTTTATTATGAGTCCGTCTCAAATTTCGCATTCTGAGTTGAGGCTTGTTATGTCTCAGGTTGAAGTTGATTTGTGGAGACCTTGATGGCTTGTAAAAAGTGGGTTTCTCTTCGGAGATGCTCACTTTTTATTTATTAGACAAACGTATTTCAGATTAAGATTTTTGATTGTTGTTTTTGACATGAAGAGGGCTTGTTGTTCTTGGTCTTTTAGGCTTTCGTTTTCTGAGAAGTAGATTATTTTGAATTGGGTTCCGAATCTTTCGTCGGGTTTACCGTCGCCGTTTTCGTCTATTGCTTCTAGGAGTTCGGAGTCGTACCAGAGCCAGGCGGTTGGGATTAGGGTTGCTAGGGAGATTTTTTCTTTTTTGAAGAGGGTTTTGACGTCTTGGGTTGCGAGGATTTCGGTTTTGAATTTTCCGAGGGAGAGTTCGCCGATTTTTGAGGGGGTTATCATTATTATATTATTTTTTTATTTGTTTTAAAACTTTGGTAATGTTGTTTATGTGGAAAAGAGAGTTATAGAAGATTGTTAGAGAAGAGTATAAAATAATAAGAGATAATATTATGAGGGTGGTTGCAGATGTTGGTTCGTTTAGTTTTACTTGTTTCGTTATTATGGAAATTGTAATTGCGATTAGATAAGTGAATATGATTATAATTGAAGTAGACATAATGATTAAATGTTTTTGAAAGTGAAGGTCGAGAATGTTTTTTCTTATTTGTGATTTGTGTTTCATTTTATTCGCTTATTGCCCATGCGTTCAATATGACTCCGATTATGACTGTTAATCCGGTTGCGATAATCCAAATTGCGTATTCTTTGTTTAGAGAAAGAGAGATGGTGGCTATGCCTCCCAATATTATTAAGAGAGAACCCATGGTTGCCCAGATGATTTTGTTTTTTGTTTTGGTCATATTGCTGTAGAGTTATTATGTATTTAAGTTTTTGCAAGTTTGGGCAGATACGCGTTGCTTCAGAGACGCTTCTCTTCAGATACGCGTTGCTTCAGAGCTTCGCTTCAGATACGAGTTGCTTCAGATACGAGTTGCTTCAGAATGAGATGGTGGGAGGAAGTTGTGACAGTTGAGGATTGGGGATTGTCGGGCGATTGTTGATGTTGTTGTTTCTGGGATTGGGTATTGGAGGAATGTTTATTGAGAGAGTAGTTCAAAGAAGTTTTGCCGTAGGCAAAATTTGGACGAGGGCGCTGCAAGGCCCGAGTCTTTGAACGGATGTTCATTTGTCCGAGCGTAGCGAGAGTGCAACGTGGCGACGAACGAAGTGAGGAGAGTTTTGGATTTGCCGATTTTTTAGAACCAACGTAGTTTTTGAAATGGTTTAATTTATTAAAGAATTATTTTTAGCCACGGACGAGCACGGACTGGCACGGACTTTTTCAAAAATTTGGGTGAACGAAGTGATCGACATAATCAGTGATGTTATGCGAAATTTTATTTCGTATTTGAGTGTTATGTCAAGTTGGTTCATTAAGAAAAATTGGGGACTGGACAGCGACGCTGGGAGGCAAATCTAAAATTTAAATGAACAATAAGTTTAATGAACTTTATTTTGTTTAATATTCCTATTTGGCATGTTAGATGAGCTTATTCAAAATCTTTTCCTAATTTAAAAATTAAACCTTCTTGAAAATGTGGGACGATGATTTGTAAACCGACGTCTTTGTTGTCTATTTTTCCGACGGGGATTGAGATTGCTGGGAGCCCGGCGATGGAGGCTAGGACGGTTGTGATATCGTAATTGTACATTTTTTCTACTGAGATTTCTTCTCCGATTTTATGGGGGAGTGAGGGGGCTGTCGGGAGGATTATGGCATCTACTTCTTGGAATATTTTTTCGAATTGGTTTTTTATGAATTGTCTTGCTCTTAATGCTTCCTTATAGAATCTTCCTTCGTGTTCGGCTTTTGTTATTTCGGAGCCTCCGATGATTCTTCTGATTACTTCTGGCCCTGTCGCTTCTTCGATTTTTTTACCGAATCTTCTACCGTCGAATTTTCTCGTCGCTGAGAAGAATTCTGTGTAGACGATGATGTAGTAGGTTTGGATTGCGATGTCTAGTGGAAGGTTTATTTTTTTTATTTTCCAATTATGTTTTTTTGCGATTTCTTTGGTTTTTGATTCGATTAGTTGGGCGATTTTTTTGTCACAGAAACCACGAGAAGAAACTAACCCTATTACTTGTTTCTTGGTTGCCGGTTGCCGGTTGCCGGTTGTCGGAAGTGTCGTTTGGTCGAAGTTGTCTTGACCTTTTATTATGTCGAAGATTAGTTTGGAGTCTTCTACTGATTTTGTTAGTGGTCC
Source organism: Nanobdellota archaeon (assembly GCA_018901375.1). Taxonomy (GTDB): domain Archaea; phylum Nanobdellota; class Nanobdellia; order Pacearchaeales; family GW2011-AR1; genus JAGVXH01. The sequence goes on along the minus strand of JAHIEP010000011.1, from coordinate 1,222 downwards.
GATGACGTCGAAGGACATTGTCATGTCGATTAGGCCGTAACGTGAGACTGCGCCGTATGTTGGTTTTAGTCCGACGACTCCGCAATGTGATGCTGGGTTTCGTATTGAGCCTCCGGTGTCTGAGCCTAGTGTGAAGTCTGCGAGGTTTGCTGCTATTGCTGCTGCGGAACCTGATGATGAGCCTCCTGGGATTAGATCTGGGTTGTTTGGGTTTTTTGTTGGTCCGAATGCTGATGTTTCTCCTGATGCTCCACAGGCGAATTCATCCATGTTTAGCATTCCGATTAGGATTGCGTCTTCAGCGAGGAGTTTGTTGATTACGGTTGCGTTGTAGGGGGAGGTGTAGTCTTCGAGGACCTTGGATGCGCAGGATGTTGTCATGTGTTTTACTGAGATGTTGGATTTTACGGCGAAGCAGAGTCCGGCTAGTTTCCCTTGGGTTTTATTTTTTATTTTTTTGTCGATGGCTTTTGCTTGGTCGATTGCGTTTTCGTTTAGGTGGAGGAAGATGTTGAGGTTTTTTGATTTTTTGGAAGTTATTTTTTTTGTGAAGGAGGTCAGATTTTCTAGGGCGGTGAGTTTTCCTTGCTGGATTTGTTTAAGTTTATGTTTAAGTGTCATGTTAGGGATGCTTTTTCGAAATCTTGTTTAGTTAGTAGTTTGTATTTGTGGACGGATTTTATCAATTCGTTAGAGGATGAGAATTTTGAATTTCTGTTTTTTTTGTTGAAGTAAGTATAAAGAATTGTTTTTATGTTTGAGGATTCTATTTTTTCTATTACTGGAATGAAATCAGAGTCGGACGCTATTAGTATTATTTTTTTAATATTTGGGTAGTCTGTTGATATGCTTGCTAGGTCTAGTGTTAAAAGAGTATCTACAGCTTTTTGTTTATATTGGAATTCTCCGTTTATTTTTAGCCTTTGACATTTTCCTTCTTTGATTATTATACTGTCGCTTTCTAATTTGTTTTTGAATTTTCTGTAGTTACTGTATCTATCTGATTCTTCTTTTGATGGTCTTGGACTTTGAAAGGGGGGGATGTGTAATAGAATATTTTTTTATAGATTAAGTTTTCTTTTGAGGATAATATTTTGGATAGTTGTTCTATATCATATTTTATATATTTTCCATTTCCTAATTGTTTTGAAATTTTTGATAAGAATCCAGCGTCGATAAATACTAATGTTTTTTCAGAAAAGGACTCATCCGGCGAGCTTTT
>JAHIEP010000091.1 GCA_018901375.1 Nanobdellota archaeon | reverse complement strand
CATTATTCTGTTAGAATTTTGCCCAGCATTTCGGCTCGGCTTTTCTTTTCGTTTAATTCTTTGGCACTTTCTCTCATTTCTTTTTTTAGTAATGCGATGTCGTTCCAGCATTGTATTTTTTCTTTAAGTTGTATCTCTGAGATTTCAATTTGTTTTTTTCGTAGTTCGGATCTTTCTCGTGAGAATTCGGAATCGTCTTCGCCTTTTGGTGCGTTTTCTAAAAGGAAATTGTGAATGTTTGTTTTCATTGATTCTCCTTCTTTTACGAATTTTCTACTTAGAGATTCTCGTTCTTTTATCATCTCCTCGATTTCGAAAATTCTTTCTTTTAGCGAATCTAGTTTAACTTTTCCGACGGTGTCAAGACTGTTTGACGTATTCCATGAATCTTGTGTTATGTATTTTTTAGGTATTCCGTTTTGATTAGGGTTTTCCATAGTGGAATATGTTATTTTAGGTATTTAAATGTTTCGGTTTGTTGTTACTAATAAGTTACAGACTTATTTGAAACTGATGTTTCGTGGTTGGGTGTCGTCGTCGTCGGTATTATTGTAGAACTATTATATCTCTTGAAATATTTTGGTCTTCTCTTGATTCTAGAATGGGATTTGTGTGGATTTTTAGGTCGGTTTTTTCTGCGATTTTTTTAGCGTCGGTGTGGAATACCTTGACTACTGGGAATGTTATTGCAATTTTTGCGGATGGTTTTTTAACTTTTTTTAACTTTTTTAAAATTGGGATTATGTATGCTTCGAAATTTTGGATAATTTGTTTTGCTTCGTTGTCGTTTGGTTTTTTTCTTAGGGTTTTTCCCAAGGGTGTTTCGGTTGCTATTGCGAAGAATTGTAAATCTGGTGAATTTCTTGCGTCTTTGTTTTCAATTTTGTAGGTGCTGTTTATTTTGTATTGTTTTATTAGCCATTTTAGGTTTTGTTCTGCATCGATTGTTGCTTGTTTGTCTTTGTCTATTCCGTAGACGTTGATTTTTTTGATTAGAGCTTCTTGGAGGATGCCACCTATTCCGCAAAATGGGTCGAGCATTAAAGTGTGGGGTTTTGCCCCTGAGAGATTGATTAAAATTTTTGATAACCGAGGAGAAATTGCTAAAGATTCTCTTCGAACTGGTTTTTGCATGTCTCTCTTTTTTACTTCTTCGTTGTTGTAAGTTTGTGTTGCTATACCAAGGTATACTCGAGCGGAGCTCGAGGGATTAGGTGTTAGGTGGTAGGTGTTAGGACTCGTAGAATGGAAGAGGATGTAGAAATCTGCTTTTGGGAATTCTTGTTTTTTTCCATCTTGGAATTTTATTTGATTTTTTCCGTGTTTTTGTGTTGCTTTTTTCTTTCGTTTTTTGAATATTTCTTTTAAGGTTTCTGGGGATTCGTTTCCGAACATTCCGTAGGAAAATTTATCTGATGGTATGATTTCTGTTTTGTTGAGATATTTTTTTAGTTCTTGTTGGTTGCCTTCAAATGTTATTTTGCCGAAATGAACTGTGCCACCGAATTCTTGGATGTTGAATTTTTCGTTGTCGTCGGTTTCTATGATTAAAATGTTTTCATTGAAAAGGATTTCTTTGTGGGTCCTGTTTCTGGCTTGTAAGTAGGCTAAGATTTCTGCTCTTGATAGTTCTGGGTTTCTGCCTAGGATGAAAAAAAAGCGAAGTTTTTTCTTCGGGGTTTCGGTGTTCGGGGTTTCGGGGTTTCGGGATCGTTGGGGTTTCATAATATTGAAGAAGTTTGGAAGTTTTTAAGATTAAGCTTTTATAGTTTCTGTTGAGGTTTTGCATGTTAATCTTGCTTTTGCTGAGCGGATTAGTTTTCTTGCTTCGGTTTCTCCTTTTGGAGTTTTTACGCCGAGGATGTATAAGACTTGCCCTTTTTTCACCAAGGCTGCTCGGCCGATTGTTTTTCCGAAGGCTCGGCTCATACCGGTTTGCATACGGTCGGCTCCTGCACCAGTAAGCATTTTGTTTTCTCTTAAAATGTGATGTGGGTAGATTTTTACTTCGAGGTAGAATTCTTTTCCGACTTTTGTTTGGAGGAAACGATTGAAGAACTGTCGGACTGCTTCGATTGAGTTGTCTCGGACTTGGCAGTTTTCTTGAGAGATTACTTTAATTTGAATTGGGTATTCTCCTGCTGCGAAACCTTTTAGGTCGCCCATTTTGAATTTTACTATTCGGGAATTTGGAACTGCTTTGATGTAGGATTTTGTTCTTTTTTTGGACTTACGAGTGTATGGTCTTGCTGGTCTTTTTGAGTATGCTGAGCTTTTTCTTAGTGCCATTGTAAGAAACCAAGGTTTCTTACCAACTTCCTGTTGATATTGCTTGGTTGTTTATTTAATTTTTCCATGTTATCTTATTTCTACTTCGGTTCCGATTGCTTGGCCTGGAAGTCCTTTTTCGAAAATTGCTCGGACTACGCCGTTGCCGCCGTGAGCTGAAGATATTTTACCTGTGATTATTTTTGGTTCTTTCCCTGTTGATTTCCACGTCGCTGTTTTACCGATGAATTTTGAAGCTTCTTCTCTTGATTTTATTTCTGGAATTTCTATAAGGAAGTGTCTAGGTTTGAATGTTTTTCGTCCTCGTCTGAATTGTATTACCGTTGCCTTAACCATTGTGCATTAACTCAAAAAATATACTCACTTCAGGGCATTTCTCCGTAAAGATATTATTAAGAGTAGTTATAGTGTGGAAAATTGCTTTTTAAATTTATTGTATGAGCTCGAATTCGCCAAAGATTTTTTTGAGTGTCTCGAGAGAGTTGAGGTTGATTTTTGTTTCTTTGTCTTTGCTTTCGATTATTTGTTCTTGTAATTCTTTTGGGTCTGATTTTATTAATTTGTTTCCGGAGATTTTTTGGATTTTTGGGCCTTGGATTATGAATGTGTTTTTTAGGAAGAAAACTTCGGCCTTTAGGTCTTTGCCTTCTATAATGAATCTGGATTTTTCGATTACTGCAAGGTCGCATCTTTGGGTGTGTTCTATTAGGGTGTTGATTATTTCTGCTGCAAGTTTTCGTGCTTCGTCGACATTTAGGCTCTGCTTAAAGGTCAGATTATGTTTTTTCTTTTTCTTGGAGGTTTTTTCTTCTTCGATGTCTTTTTTTACCTTTGCTACAAATTTAAGATTGTCTAGGAATCTTGGTGGAAATTTTCCTTCTTTTATCAGATTGTCGTTGCAGGCTTTTATTATTGAAGGTTCCGAGTTTTTCTTTAATAGGGCTCCGAGCATTCCGAAGACGTCGTTGTAAATTTGTTCGATTGATTTTTCTTGGATTCTTTTTTCTATTTGTTCTCTTAATTCTTTTAGTCTTTTGAAGAAGTCTAGGGAATCTTTTGTTAGTCTATCTAGCTCTTTACCGTCGATATCTCCGGGTTTTATTAGTCCGTGTTCCATTCCTTTGAATATTTTTATTGTGATTTCTTCTAGGATGTCAACATATTTTTTTTCGATTAGTTTTTCTTT
>JAHIEP010000090.1 GCA_018901375.1 Nanobdellota archaeon | reverse complement strand
CATCCCAAATTAATTTTTGTTGGGGGATGGAGCAGATACGCTTCGCTTCAGAAACACTTCGTTACAGAAACACTTCGTTACAGAGACGCTTCGCTTCAGATTGACTTGGTTGCTTGAATGACTTTGTGATATGAAAGTTGAGGGTAATTTGGGATGGAGCCTTGGCGGACATTAGTTTTATATAGGAGAATTTCTTTTGTGTTGTATGGCTGAAGAGGTTGTTTCGAATTTGACGGATATTATTAATGCGTTATCTCCGCAGGTTGTGGAAAGATTAGGAACTCTTGTGCCTATTTTTAAGGCTGTTGGAGTTGTTGCTCTTGTTTATCTGTTATACGTTTTAGTTATGGGAATATTTACTTTTCGTCGTATGAAAAGAATGAAGTATATAGAAAATAAAGTTAATGAAATAGATAGGAAGTTGGACAAATTATTGAAGATTAAAAGAAAAAAGTAATTATGCTTTTTTGAGGATTATTTCTATGACGGATACGTTTACCAATTTGCCTTCTTTGTTTTCGAATTCTTCGCTTGCTATTGAGACGTTTTTGACTGATACGTTTTTGTCTTCTAGGAATTTTCTTCGTGCTACTTCTGCAACGTCGACGCCTTTTGATATGAATTTTCCTCGTGCTTTGACGGTTACTTCTTCAGCTCCGTTGCTGAATTGCATGACTACTCCGGTTACGTAATTCATAAAAGGTTTTCCTCCTATAAAAATAGAATTCTCTTGTGATTTTTGTGTTTCTTCTGTCATTTTATTTGTCGTCGTTTATAATAGTTTTTCTGTTTGTCTTGATTCTTGCGATGTATCCAGCTATTTTGTTTCGGACTTTTTTGCTTGGAACTGTGTTCTTCAGAACCTTTTTGTTTTCTTCGAATGTTTTTCCGAAAGACTCGTCTGAGTTTTGTATTAATTGTCTTGAGGTTCTTTTTATTAACTTAGATTTTATTCTTCCCATGTTTATGGATGCTGTTCTGGGTTTAAAAGTATTATGGTTGTCAGTTTTTTAATTTTTGGACTTTTATTAGGGTTTTGTAGGCGTCGATTGTTTCGTCCATTTTTTTTGTGAGGTCGCCTAGGATTATGATGTGGTAAGGTAGGTTCAGGGACTTGGCTTTTTTGTAGCATTTCATTAGTTCTTGTTCGTCGATTTTTCGTTTGTTAAATGCGAAGAGGATTGCTTCTTCTGATTCGGATTGGGTTTTTGCGATGACTTTTTTCTTATCTACTTCTTCCATTGAAATTATTTTAGTGTTTTGTTTTTCTAGGAATTCTTCTACTTCTTCCAGGAATGTTTTGTCGTTAATTGATTTTTTTTCTTTTGTCGTCGGAGAAATGGTTTTTGGTTTTTCAAAAATGGATTCTATTTTTTTTGAGTTTTCTTTGGCTTGCTTGATTTCTTCTTTTTTTGCTTCCCATGCTTTTGGAACGGGGTCGTCTGTTGCTAGTTTCTGGTCGTTTGTTTTGGGTTTTGGCGGAGATAGTAATTTTTCTATTTCTTCTTCTGTGGAAAAAGCGTATTTCCACATTATTTTTTCTTGGAATTTGAAGGGAGTTGCGAAGTCTTTTATGTTTCTGAGTGCGACTCGTATTGCGGGGTCTTCGGTTTCGTCGATTAATATTTTTTTATTTTTTATTTTTAAGTAGGCCTCTTTTTCTATTGACTTTAGGTCGTCGGTATGCTCTTCGAGTTTCTGGTCTTGGTCTGGGAGCAGATAGAGAGAGGAGGCTCCGATTTTCATGTGGCTTGTTTTTATTTGTTTTGATTCTGAAAGCTCTGATAGGATTGCGGATGTGAATACGGGTTCCATTTCGATTATTTTTGCGATTCGGACTGGGAGGGATGGGCCGTTTGTTTCTAAGAAGGAGATTATTTTTCTTTTCTTTTCTTGTATATCTATCATGTAAAATATAAATGGTATTTAGTTATAAACATTTATATTTTACAGGTATTAGGGAACTTTGTTCTCGAGGTATTAGGTATTGGGTGTTAGGTTAAAATTAAGACAACTATATTGTCGATATAATTTGACTTGGCGATTTTTATGTTCGGGTCCATTTGATTTCGTAGTAGGAAACGTCGGCTTCTTCGTCGGTGATTGCGATTAGTAGGTTTTTTTTGGTTGAGTGGGCGACTCGATTTTTTGCGGAGAATTCTTGCCAGGTTAGGGATGAGTTTTCTGAGACGGGGAAGCAAATCCATTTGGAGTGCGACTCTTCCATTTTTTTGCCTTTTTCGTAAACTCGGAATTCGGCTCCGAATTTTAGGGCGGTCTTTACGATGTAGCCTTTTTGTCTTAGGTCTTTGAATACGAGATATTTTGTTTTGAATTTTTTATCGATTTTTTGGAATTTGTTTAGGATTTCTTTTTGGGTTAATTTTTTGTCCCGATGGTCGTAGATTTCCATTTTTTTTTCGTTTAGTAAGAATAGTGCTTCGGGTAGCGAGTAGAGTATTTTGTCGTCGAGCTTTTCTCCGAATCTGGATGTTGCGAAAAGGTTTTGAGCCTCGGCTGTGTTTGATGTTACTCTTTCGCTGATTAGGGTTGCTTTGATTTTTTGCATGGTTATGTAAGTTGGTGGTTGGTTATAAAGTTTTTTAAATGGAAGGATTTTTAATTAGAAGGTAGTCCCGTAGTCTACAGCCAGTGATTAGAATATCGCTTCGAAGATTACGTGACAAAAACATAGTCCCGTAGTCTAGTGGTCAAGGATGTGAGACTCTGACTCTCACGACCCAGGTTCGAATCCTGGCGGGGCTATTTTGAATTGTGGATTTTTGAGAATAAATAGGAACCTGGATTAAACGGATTGCTCGGATTTTTGTTTTAATAATTAGTTTGTCGAGTGATTCAGTACCTCCGCCAACTTTTCGTAATTCTTAAGTTTCACCAAAAAAAAGAAGAAGGGCAAAGCCCTTCTTAGCTTATCACAAGCATGAAAATAATAAAGAAATTTGTAAATAAATGTCTTTCGCTTTTGCGATTAGGACACGAATGGCTAAATAAACTTACTACAAGTCTTATCGAGGCTGCGAGAACCAATAGTTACATAGAAACAGTTTCTCCAACTCAAGCAGATACAATTCACAAAGAAATTAAGAACTTGGATATAAAATTTTTAATGAAAGAATACGAAATGTTCGTCAGACAATCATTAAAAGAACTAAAGTTAGAAAACAAGCATGTAAAAATTGGAGTCGACGTGACGGAAGACAACACTTGGTTGATTCATGGAATTCGCAACACCAGACCCTCAACTCATAAAGGAAATCATCATGTTAATACATTTCAATATCTAAATATTGCAATTACAGAACCCTTCTTTTTTCCTTTAATGAGCGTCCCTTATACCTCGCTTAATAATCTTACTTCACTTACTATTGATTTATTAAAATATCTTAAAACTTTACCTTTGAAAGTTGATATGGTTCTTTTCGATAGAGGATTTTATATTGCCCATTTGATTGATTATATGGAGAATCGTCGAGGAGGAAATCCAATTCCTTACTTGATGTTTGTTAAGAAGACTGAACCTGTTAAAGATTATATAGAGCAAACTGAAATATTTGATGTGTTTTGTCATACTTTCGACTACTGCAAAGACAAAAGCGGATGGCATCCTTCGTGTAATATTGTTATTTGGAAACCGGATCCAAAAGTGTATCCCGATGTCGCTTGGCCTTTTGCTACTAACCTAAGTCCAGAGCAAAAAACCATAGACGCATATCCAAAAAGATGGCCTCATGAAACAGGTTTTCGAGTTGCCGATGAAGCTCAAATTAAAAGCAAAAGTTCGTACTTGATAATTCGATTCTTTTATCATCTTTTAGGAATGGTCATGGTAATTTTATGGAGGGTTCAGTCAGAGAATAATAATCATGTAGTTTTCAAAACTTTTCTCAAGGCTGTTGAAGCCAAATATGCAAAACTTATTGTTTATCCAGTCCCACCTCCGGATATTGCCGTTTATTAAATGAACTTTATTTTAGCTTGGCTTTTTCGTATTGATAGATATTTCGTTGAAGAGTGCGAATCTGTATCTTTATTTCCAATACTTGCTCTTGGAAATTAAGGGATTTATAATTTTCCCTTCGGGAAAATTATCCTCTCAGTATCTCTATCGGAGATACTGATTCTGCCAATAAACATATAAAAGATGGTTGTCTATTAACAATATGCCTAAAATATCCAATCAAAAACTAGAAAAAATATCCGAACAGATACTATTCCATCTATATTCTATATTCCCGAAACAAGTTTTTACTTCAGATGT